>JBPCTA010000049.1:0-7043 GCA_051006595.1 Pirellulales bacterium | reverse complement strand
GGCTTGTACGAAGACGGGGTGAACTCAGCGAGGGGCTGCCCGTGCCCCGGAGCCGGCGTATGACGACGAGCGCAGCCAGGATGGCGGAGCGACGGCGGCATCCGAGTGAGCGAAGGGCAGGATGCCCGCAGCGAACGTCCGGCAACGGGGCATGGGCAGTTCCGAGCCGTGCGGCAGGGCTGCCCGCGGCCTCACGGCCGGTCGGCTTGTACCGGATGCCCGCGGCCTCACGGCCAGTCGGCTGGCACGACCGGTCGGCTGGCACGGCTCGGCGGCGTCAGTTCCGTTCCTCGCCGAGCATTCTGCCGGCTGAGGTGGCGAGCCGTTCGCGGATTCGGCTGATCCGCATCCGCAGGGCGCCGGAGGTCGTGCCGAACATCTCGGCCAGTTCGTCATAGTCGTGATTCTCGGCAAACCGCATGAGCACGAGGGCCCGATCCTCCTCGTCGAGGTGCTCGAGCACCTTCTGGGCGTCATGTGCCGCGTCCACCGCGGCAGAGGCCGGCCCCTGCGGATCGGCGTGGGTCTCGGCGAGTCCGACCTCTCCTCCCGACTCGGGCGACTCTCGCCGCCGCCGCCGTGTCCGTGACCGCCGCAACGTCAGGCAGGTGCGGATGGCCACGCCGTGCAGCCAGGTTGAATAGCGGCTCCGGCCGGCGAACTTGCCGCGTTCGAAGAAGAGCCTGACGAACACCTCCTGAGCCGCGTCCTCCGCGTCATGCTCAGTACCCATCAGCCGCCAGCAGACCCGCCAGACCCGTTCGCGAAACCGGTCCATGAGCGCCGAGAAGGCGATGCCGTCGGATCCCTCACGGGCTGCCTGCGCCGCCAGCGCCTCGTCGCTCAGCGACGAGGGATCGGGCTGTCCGAGGTGCTGCTGCATACCGTCAACGCATGAGGCTGGGGAAATCCGACCGCCGCGGCCTCGGAGCCCGCATCGGCACCGCGACAGGATATCCGCCCGACGCCAGGGTCGGGCAGCATGGCCGCAGGGCTGCGCATTCCCTGCAATCCCACGTTCCGGACCGCACCCTGAAGCAAGTGCTAGAGTTACGGTGGAAAACCATGAGCGATCCAAGCGACATGAGCGAGCCGACGGCCACCACCAGCGAGCCCCGCTCCCAGGGTCTCATGGCCCGGGAAAAGTCACTGCGGCCCGACCCGTCGGAGGCCCGCACCGCCCTGTCCGTCTCGGCCAATCTGTCGGGAGGCGAGTCGCTGCTCTGGATCGGCATGCCCTCGGAACTCGTCGTCCGGGGCTACTGGGCTTTCGCCGCGGTCTGCATGATCCTGCTGACGCCGCTGTTGTATCTCGCGATCGAACAGCATCGGGGGCCGGCGGCCATCGCCGGCATCCTTGTGGCCATGGCCGTGCCGCCGATCTGGGCGGCGTGGAAGCAGGCGCTCGTCCGGCACACCACCTACGAACTGACCACGGAACGCCTGCGGGTGACCCATGGCATCCTGTCGCTGGAGGTGGACGACATCGAACTCTACCGCGTCAAGGACATCCACGTGCGGCAGCCCCTGCTGCAGCGGCTCTGCGGACTCGGTTCGATCGTGATCTGGTCGTCCGATGTGACGCTGCCGCGGTGTCGGATCCATGCCCAGCCGATCGGCGTCGTGCGGGAACTCCGCGAGCAGGTTCGGCTCCTCGCCGAAGATCTGCGGGACCGCAAGGTGGTCCGCAACGCAACGTGACCGGGCCGGTGATCGCCGACTCGTGCACGATCAGGTGGGATCATCCGTCGACTTCCTCGCGGCTTCCCGTTCGCGAGCGGCGGATCCATCGTCGACGTCGAACGAGCCTTCCAGCTTGATCGATTCGGAGGAGTCTCCGATCATCACCGTGAACCGCCCCGGTTCGACCACCCAGTGGCCGTCGCGGTCGTAGAGTTCGAGATGCTCGGGCTCGAGCACGAATCGCACGGTCTTCGTTTCGCCCGGGGCGAGCGGCACGCGATCGAAACCGCGAAGCACCTTCTCGGGCGTGATGACCGTGCTGAAGTCATCGCGAAGATAGAGCTGCACCACCTCGTGCCCCGCTCGGCTTCCGGTGTTGGTGACATCGCACGCCACCGTCACCGAGCCTCGCGGCCCCTGCACTCCCGGCTCAATGACCAACTTCCCGTAGCCGAAGGTCGTGTAGCTCAGACCGTGGCCGAAGGGATAGAGCGGTCCTTCGACCTGGCCGGGGTCTTTCGCCTGCGATCCCGGCTTGGCAGGAAAGTTGAGCTGAATCTGCCCCACGCTCCTGGGAAACGTGACGGGGAGGCGGCCCGATGGGTTCACGTCGCCGAAGAGCACGTCCGCGAGCGCGTCGCCCGCGTTCTCGCCAGGGAACCAGACGGTGAGAATCGCCGGCACGTGTCGGGCGGCCCAGTTGACCGAGAGCGGGCGGCCATTGGAGAGCACCAGCACCGTGGGCTTGCCGGCCGCCTGCACCGCCCGCAGCAGCCACTCCTGATGGCCCGGCAGGTCGAGGCTCACGCGGCTGGCCGACTCGCGACAGATCGCGTCATTCTCACCGAGCACCATCACCACGGCATCGGCCGAGGTGGCGGCGGCCACGGCCGCGTCGATGCCGGCCTGCACGGAGGGCGGCGGCGGCTCACGAAGCACGTCGCTCTCCGGGTAGTTCTCATCGACCACGTCGACGCCCTTTTCGTACACGACTTTGACCGAATCGCCGAGCTTTTTTCTGATGCCCGCCAGTGGCGTCACGAAGTCGAGCCGCTGCGGGGCATAACGGCTCCACCATCCGCGGCCGTCGTCGGCGAGTGGACCGATGACGGCCAGCGTACGGAGGTCTTTCCGGAGCGGGAGCACCGCCGACTCGTTTCGGAGGAGCACGATCGACTCGCGGGCGGCACGCTCCGCGACCGCCAGATGCGCCGGCGTGCGGATTGTCGCATCGGCCAGAGCCGGATCGCGATACGGCCGGTCAAACCAGCCCTGCCAGAACTTCACGCGGAGCACGTCGCGAACCCGCTCATCGATCGTCGCCTCGGCCAGTCGGCCGTCGCGGACCAACTGCCGCAGCGGGAGCACAAAATCGTCCGGCTTCGTGAAATCGGTGCGAACGTTCAGCCCCGCCTCCACGGCCTGCCGGATTCCATCGGCATTGTCGGCGGCGATCCGGTGCTTCTTGTGGATGAACTCGACGGCGCGGCTGTCCGACACGACGTAGCCACGGAAGCCCCATTCCTGTCGCAGGATGTCGGTGAGAAACAGCCTGCTCGCCGTGATGGGGATGCCGTCGTAGTCGTTGTAGGAACTCATCACCCCCATGGCACCGGCATCACGGATCGCCCGCCGAAAGGGATGCAGAAAAATGGTCTGCACATCCCGCCACGTCACCGCTGGATCGGTGCGGGCTTCACCGTCACGCCCCCCCTTGGGCACGCTGTAGACGGCGAAGTGCTTGACCGTGGCGGCCACCCGGCTTTCCTGGATGCCACGCACTTGCCGCACGCCCAGTTCAGCCGTCAGAAACGGATCCTCGGAGTAGCACTCCACGATCCGACCCCAGCGGGGATCTCGCGGCAGATCGAGCACCGGCGAATAGACGCCGGAATACCCGAGGGCATGCGCCTCGCGGCCGGTGATGCGTCCGATCTCATGGACGAGCTCGCAGTCCCACGACGCCGCCACGCCGATCTGGGCGGGGAAGCTCGTGGCCTGCGTGTGATGCAGGCCACGGATGCCCTCGTCGGTGAAATCCGCCGGGATGCCGAGCCTCGTTTCCTCGACGAAAAACTTCTGCACCTCGTTGATGGCTCTCGCATGGAGCGACCACGGCATGTCGTGCTTCGGCCTCGGCAGCGGCTTGGTGCCCTCGTTGCCGTTCATGTGCTCGTCGATGTTGCCGATGCCATCCTTCCAGATCTTCTCCTTCCACTCCCGGGTAGGCAGTTCATCCTTGAGCACCCGGGGATAGCCGTAGAGCGTGACCATCTGCATGGTCTTCTCGTCGAGCGTCATCCGGCCGAGAAGATCGTCGATGCGGGCTTCGATCTCGACGGTGGGGTCTTCGTAGGGATCGCGGACGCCATCCTTGTTGAAATCGACCCAGCCCTCCCGGTAGAGCTCTGCTCGTAACGGCGTGAGGCAGGGTGAATCGGCCACCACGGGCACGGCCGCAGCGAAGCCCAGACAGAAGGCGATGCAGGTGGCACCAACGCGCATGATCAAACTCCGTGATCGCCTGACAATCCCACGACGCTCCGCCACGTGACCGAGGCGAGGATATCTGTTTCCCCGCAGGCTCGCGACCGGCGGCGATCAGCCCAGCGCCGCGGCTGCCCGCTCGATGGCCCGATCGACCTCGGCGGTGTCGCTTGCCTCGGCGACGATCCGCACAATCGGCTCAGTGTTGCTGGCCCGCACCAGCAGCCAGCCCCCTTCCCAATCGAGCCGTAGGCCGTCGAGACGGCTCGCTTTCGCCTCGGGAAACGCCGCCTCGATCCGGGCCAGGCCGGCGGCGAGCGCCGGGCCGCGGAGATCCGCAGAGAGGTCGAGCTTCGTTTTCTTCATCACCATGCGCGGCAAGGCCGCGGCGAGGCTCTCGACCGTCGTGCCGGCGGGCCCGGTGGCGAGCCGATCGAGCACGAGAGCCATCGCCACGAAGCTGTCGCGAACGAGGACCACCCGCGGGTCGATCACGCCGCCGTTGCCTTCGCCACCAAGCACCGCCCCACAGGCCAGCATCTCATCGACGACGTTGGCCTCGCCCACCTTCGCCACCCGGCAGACCGCTCCATGCCGGGCCGCGATTGCCGCCGTCATGCCGCTCGTCGAACAGTTGACGACGACCGGTCCGGGGGTTGCGGCAAGCACGGCCTCGACAGCGAGGGCGAGCGTCGCTTCCTCGCCGATGTAGCGACCGGTCGCCGTGGCGATCGCGAGCCTGTCGGCATCGGGGTCTTGAAAGAATCCAACGTCGGCGCCGCTCGACACGATCGCGGGAAGCAGGCCGGCCAGATTCTCGGCGGTGGGTTCGGGCTCGTGCGCGAAGAGTCCGTCGGGCGTGGCCCCTTCGATGACGAACTCGCAGCCGAGATGCTCGAGCAGCGGCCGAGCCACGCCGCTGCCGGCACCGTGCCCGCTGTCGAGCCAGACTCGCGGCCGGCGGCGACGGATCGCCTCCACATCGACGATCGCGGCGACGAGCCGCACGTGGTCGGGAGCGCCGTCCCAGTGACTGACGCTGCCGCGTGGGCCCGTTGATGCCGGCGGTTTCGCACCCGCAGCCAAGGCCTCGTATCGGCCGAGCACTTCCCGCCCCGCGGCCGCCGTGAGCACGCGGCCCGCGGCGGAAAAGAGCTTCATGCCGTTGTAGCGGGCGGGGTTGTGGCTCGCCGAAATCTGAATACCGCCGGCCGCCGAGCGGTTGCGAACCACGATTCCGACGGTGGGCGTCGACGCGACGCCGCAATCAATCACGTCGCGGCCGAGCCGCGTGAGGTGGTCGGTGATCGTCGCTGCCAGCGCGGGCCCACTCTGCCGGCCGTCCCGACCGATCACAATCGGTCCGGTGGGGAGCGTGGCGGCGAAGGCCGCCGCATAACGGCCGGCGACCTCGTCGGTCAGCGACCCGCCGACGACGCCCCGCAGACCGGAAACGCTCACGATCAACGGTTCGTCGCGGACGGCTGGGTGGCTCATGAAGCCGACAGTATAAAGTCTCGCTCCGAAAGCCCCGTAGCCCAGCCCGCCCGTCCCGGAGGAATCCCCCATGGCCCAGCCGTCCGCCCTGCCCGACGTCGCCCGGCACCTCGACGCGATCGCTGCCGCCCGCGATGCAGGCACGATCACCGCGCACTCGGCGACGGCGATGCGCGACTGGCTGACGCAGCCGCGGTATGCGGAGTTTGCCGGAGACCTCGCCGCCCGCATCGAGCAGGGCCTCTGGAAGGAGCTCGACGACGTCTACTGGACCGTAATTCCATTTGGCACCGGTGGCCGACGCGGAAGGATGTATCCGGTCGGCTCCAACGCGATCAACGACCGCACGATCGGCGAAAGTGCCCAGGGGCTCGCCGACTACGTGCGGAGCGTCGTGCCCGGCGGCGAAACGCCCTCCTGCGCCATCGCCTACGACACGCGGCACCGGTCGGAACACTTCGCAAGGCTCTGCACGGAGGTGTTGCTCGCCGCCGGCTTCAAGGTGTTTTTCCTGCGGGGCGTCCGCAGCACGCCAGAGCTCTCCTTCGCGGTGCGGTTCACCCACAGCACCTGCGGGATCATGGTGACGGCGAGCCACAATCCGCCCACCGACAACGCCGTGAAAGTCTATTGGGCTGGTGGTGTGCAGGTGCTCCCCCCGCACGACAAGGGCATCATCGACCGGGTCATGCAGGTCGACACGATCCATCGAGAGTCGTTCGAGGCCGGCGTGGCGAGCGGCCGCGTGCAGTTCGTCGAGGCTGAAGTCGATCCCGCCTTCGTGAAGGCCGTGCTCCTCCAGTCGGCCCCCGGCCCGCGGGATCTCTCGATTCTCTACACGCCGCTTCATGGGGTGGGCGCGACGGCTGTGGTGCCCGTGCTCGCCGGCGCGGGCTTCACGCAACTACGGCTCTATGGCCCTCACGAGCGGCCCGACGGCGATTTTCCAAACGTGCCTGGCCACGTGGCCAATCCTGAAAACCCGGCGGTGCTTGGCGGACCGATCGAGGAGGCCAAGGCTCGAGGCGACGACCTCGTGCTGGCCAGTGATCCCGACTGCGATCGACTGGGCGCCGCCGCCCCGCTGACGCGTCAGCCGGGATCGGCCTGGAACACCTTTACCGGCAATCAGCTCTGCGCCCTCCTCTGCGAACAGGCGATCGCCGGCCGCCGAGCCCGCGGCGAGGCGCGGCCGGGCGATTACGTGGTGACCACGATCGTGACCAGCGGCCTCGTGCGGCGGGTGGCCGAGGCGCATGGACTGAAGGTCGATGACACGCAGCTCGTGGGCTTCAAATGGATCTGCGCGGCGGTCGACACCCACGGGCCCGACCGCTTCGTCTTCGGCACCGAGGAGTCGCACGGCTTCGTGGCCG
>JBPCTA010000048.1:0-10912 GCA_051006595.1 Pirellulales bacterium | reverse complement strand
GGCTGGAGCCGAGTATGATGCCGGCCGAACACACCTTGTTCAACGGATTGCGAATGAAACTCTTGTCTCCCGTGACATCGCTGTTGATCAGGATGCCGGTACCCGAGCCGATGGCGTTGGTAGCCGAGGCATTAATCGTCACCGACATCACGTTGCTGTTGCCTGTGTTGTTCTGAAACGTGTAGCCGCTCGTCCCTGAGGCATTGAAAATCAAGGCGCCGACCGTCGGCTGATTCGACGTGCTGGTGCTGTTGCCGATCAGGGCGGTGCCCGCGTTCGTGGTGTTTCCGGGCGCGGGGCCGAAGCCGAACTGAAAGGAGCTGGTCGTGCCGACGCCGGTGGCAAGATAGAACGTGGTCGGGGTCGTGCCCGACGACGAGGTCGACCAGGTGGTGCCGCTGGTGCTCTGGCGAAAGGTGCCATTGCCGTCGCCATTGGCGGTCGTGCCGTTCACGTCCCAGTAGTAGTCGGCGGCCTGAGATGGCGGGCCACCCAGGCAAATGGCCAGGCCAAGCGTGCAGGCAAGCCGAATCCCCGAGGCACCACGCGACGTGAACGCCATGATCGAAACTCCCCCGAAGGACGATGGGCCGCAAGACCCTCCTGAAAGAACGGAGACTACTCGTCTTTCAAGCGGCCCTGCAACCAGCAGGTCACGCTTTACGCATCCGCTCTTTGCGACTCGCTCTGTGAATAATCCTGTCAAGGGAATCGGTAAGGGAATCGATTGCTCGTGCGATGAGTCCGTGGGTATGTTGATGGAGGAGAAGGGCTGGGGCCGATCAACTCGATGAGAGGTTGTCTGCACATGGTTATCACTCGGTCGATCTCTCGCACGTCTCCCGCTGTTCGCGGTGTTGAGGCGTTCACGCTGGTGGAGCTGCTGGTCGTGATCGCGATCATCGCGACGCTGATCGGCCTCCTTCTCCCGGCAGTGCAGACAGCCCGCGAGGCCGCGCGGAGAAGCGCCTGCACGAACAACCTTCGCCAACTCGGGATCGGCCTGAGCACGTATGAGAATGCGCGGAAGCGACTGCCTCCGGGCCACCGGCAAACGAAGGCGGGTGATCCCGCGTGGGGCTGGGCGGTGTACATCCTGCCGTTCATGGAGGGCGGAACGATGCACGACACGCTCAACCCCACCACCAACACGCTTGTCACCGCCTGCAACATGCTGAAAAGCGCACCGACGAGTGGTGTCGGGGCGGCGCTCGCCTCGGGCATCGCATCGCATCGGTGTCCCTCCGATTCCACGCCGGCGACGAACAATCTCATCGACTTTGGCGGCACGAGCGCCGGCGGGGCGCCGCTCGCTTGCGAGACGGGAAGCGATCCGGCGCTCGGCACGTCGAACTACGTCGCGTCGGCGGGGAGCAATCCACCCCACGAGACCTGCGGCTGGGACAATCCCAATGATGGCTCGTGCAAGACGGATAGCGCGGATCCGCCCGACGGCGTGTTCTTCGGCCGCGATGCGACAGGAACGAAGAGCATGGGTCTGAAGTTCAAGGACATTCCCGACGGGCTTTCGAAGACGATCTTCGTCGGCGAGCGGTGCGGCGGCGACACCTTCACCAGCTTCAGCGCAGCGGCGACGGGCAAGGGATCCTTCGCCGCCGTTTGGGCGGGCAATGGTCGGCCAGGCTCGGGGACCTCGTCGAAGGGCGCGGGCCGCTGCTACGGACGCATGATCTCGTTGCCGATCAACGATTTCATCAGTGCCAACAACGGCAAGGCCTACGGGAGTTTCCATCGTGGCGGGGCGAACTTCCTGCTGGGCGACGCCTCCGTGATGTTCATTTCGGAAAACACCGACTTTTTCGTCCTGCAGAAGATGGCCAAGCGCGATGAGGGACTTCGTGGAGACGTGAACACGTATGGTTCGCCATCCACGACCCCTGTGCTTGGCGACGATGTGCCTTCGATGCCGTGATCGTGCGGGCATCTGTCGCGTCGTCGAAGCCAAAGGCTGCACGAGTCCCAGCCCGAAGTAGCCCCGGAGCCTTGATTCATGATCGCTCGCCCGTGTTCGCTGCGGTTCGCCGCGGTCGTCGCCGCTTGCTGCCTTCCTTTCTCCGGTTGTCAACGGATTGGCGAGGTTTCGGGCACCGTGCGGGTGGACGGCAAGCCTGCCAAGGGGCTGGTCGTGATCTTTGACCCGCAGGAGAAGGAGGCACCCCGCGGGGTTGCCACGACCGGTGGCGACGGGCGATACACCATTCGAAGGCTTGGCCCAGGCAGCAAGAAGGGCGTGCCCGTGGGGGCCTATGGAGTGCGGGTGACGGCCGACATGGACGATCCGAACGCGATCCGGATTCCCGACAGCTATGCCCGGTCGTCCGGCCTCACGTGCGAGGTCGCATCGGGGGGGGAGAATACCTTCGATATCGAGATCAAGACAAAGTGAGGGCGATCCTGACCGTGGCGTGCTCGACGCCGCTGTTCAGCGTTTCAGCCACAAGATGGGCTGCGTGATCGGAATGTTCCGCTGCAACTCCGCATCCGAGGGGTCGGGCGACAGCCGCTGCCAGAGGTCGAGGCAGGCTGCATCGTCCAGTGCCATCCCAGCGAACAGCAGAAAAGGCTGGCGGGCGGGCCAGCCCTCCCAGTGCTCCACGTCGGGCGGGAGCGGCCACGACGCCTTGTCGGCGAGGAAGGGCCGGAGATACTCCACGGCCTTGCGGATGCCGCCGCCGTCGGGCCGGGCGAACGACCAGAGGTCGTCCTCTGGCGTGGAAAGAATCTGGCAGAGCGTCGCCATCTGGTCGAGTTGAAAGATCGAATAGCCGTAGGGCTTGGTCCGCTTCAACTCCGCGGGAAACGAGCCGTCGGCCGCCATCTGGTTTGGGACGAACACCTCACGGAACTGCCGCCGGCATTCGGTCAGGACCGCCTCGTCTCCCGTCAGATCGGCAAATGCCGCGAGTTGCACGAAGTACGCAACCGCATGGTTGTTTTTCGCCGCCCCCTCCTCGCGGCCGTTGTCGCTGGTTGTCATCCACGTGCAGAGATCGGCGAACCATGTCGTGACGCCTGCGACGGTCTGCGGCGGCAGGCCGCCGGCGGCCGCGAGCACCTTGACCGCCCGCGCGACCTCGATCAGATGCAGCCCGTCGATGATCCCCGCCGGCCGCCCGGGCGAGACGCCCGGAATAGCCTGGGCATGCGCGAGGTGGGGATTCATTCGCGTGGACTCGTCGAGGAAGAAGGTCGCGAGCAGCTCGTTGGCCTTCTCGGCATACCGTGACTCGCCGGTGATGCGATGCGCGGCGGCAAGGGCGGCGACCCGGTCTCGCAGATCCTTGACTGCCTGCCGATGAGCCACAAAGTTGCCTGGGTTGGTCTCGCCGTCGCGGCGGATATAGGGCAGGCCATCGGGCTTCGCAGGGTCGGGCCACCAGTAGTCGCCGTTGGAGTAGAAATCGTGCGGGCCGCCTTCGCTCAAGGGGGCACGGCTGGCGGTGATCGTGAGCGCGGGCAACGCGAGGGCCGCATCGGCGGCCCGCAGGATGCGCGTGCGGTCGATGGCGGCCACGTCTACCGCTTGGGCTGCAGGCTGCTCTGTCGCGGTGGTTGCAGGGTGCGCGTCGATGGTGACGAAGGCCGATCTGAGACCAGTCGACGTGACGGCAGCCACGGCCTTGCGGCCGCTCAGCGCGAGCCGGATCCGGGCCCGGCCGTTGGCCAGTTGCACGGCGCGGGAGCCGTCGGGGGTGCCGAGATTGTCGATCAGGACCCCTTCGCCCGCGATGGCGAACCGCACCAGGGTGGCGGCGTCGAGGCAGGCCTGGTCGTCCTTGTCGAAAGCCCGGGCCTCGATCGTCACCGTCGTGCCGTCTCGGGATACCTCCGCGAGCGTCAGTTTCGCCGGGGTGCCCCAGGTCGTGGTGACGTAGTCGAAGGTGAGCTCGTCGGAGACTTCACGGCCCTGAACCAGCGCCGTGGCCCTGACCGTGTTCATGCCCTTGTGAAGCGGCACTGACCAGTGCAGGCCCGCGGCCGGATAGGCGGCCACGTCCCGGGTCTTGGTGCCGGCGGAGGTGCCATTGACGAAGAGTTCGACGCTCGGACAGTTGGAGTAGACCCGGATCTCCTTGGCCTCGCCGGACTTGCCCCACCGTTCCCGCCAGCCGTGGCCGAGAATGTGAAGCATCGGCTTCTCGGCCCAGTAGCTCTGGAAAACGTAGTAACTCTCCTTCGGGGTGCCGTCGCGGGTCACGACGCCCTTCTGATTCACTCGCGGCACCGGATTCTCGGGCCGCAGCGGCGTGGAAAAGTCCTTAAAGATCCAGGCGGCGGCCCCGGTGAGATTCGGCATCCGCTCCTGTTCGTGGAGATGCCAGTCGAAGAGATTCACCATGTAGCTCTCCGACCAGTCGCCATCCTTTGACATCCGCACCTTGCCGCCCGACGCCTTGTAGGCCTTGCCCACCTCGGCGGTCCCCTGCCCTTCCGAGACCTTCTCCAGCATTCGCTCGGGATCCTCGGAAAACCGGCCGGCGTGGCTGTCGCCGCCCCATTCGGCGTGGAAGAAGTGGGGCGTGTCGGCGATCGCCTTCTCGGCGGCCGTGCGGTACTCGCGGTAGCGGCCGGAATACCAGCCGGCCCAGATGCTCGGGGCATAGACGTCGACCACGTCCTTGCAGAAGTCGCACCGGCGGATGGCGGTCTTCCGCGACGGGTCGAGCTCGTGCGCCAGGGCGTTGAGCTCGGTCATGAACCCGCGGATCGCCTGCTTGTCAAACGTCGGGAAGTCGCCGGGCCAGTCGTTTTCGTTACCGAGGCCCCAGAGAATCACCGAGGGATGATTGAAGTGCTGGTCGATCAAGGCCCGGAGCATGTCGCGGCACTGCTGCTGGTAGCGGTCTCCGCCGAGCCCTCCGCGGCACCAGGGAATCTCCTCCCAGACGAGCAGGCCGAGCTCGTCGCAGAGCTCGAGCACGAGCGGCGCCTGCTGGTAGTGCCCGAGGCGGACGAAGTTGGCCCCCATCTCCTTGATCTGCGTCATCGTGCGGCGAACGACGTCATCGGGAACCGCCGCCGCGACACCTGCATGATCCTCATGATAGTGCGTGCCGCGGAGCAGCAGCCGCTCGCCGTTGAGTTTGAAGGGGCCGTGCGGCAGCCACTCCACGGTCCGCAGGCCGAACCGCTCATCGGCATGGTGATCGCCATGCGGAGTCGTCAGGGCGACCGAGCAGGAGTAGAGGCGAGGCGCTTGGGGCGACCAGAGATGGGGGGCGGTGATGGCGACGGAGGCCAGCTCACGGTCGCCCTCCCAAGGCGGCAGCGAGAGCCGCTCGGTGTGCACGACCGTCCCGCTCGGATCCTTGATCGTGATCGTCGCCACCACCGGATCGGTGAGCCGTTTCGGATTCCGCAGCCGCCCGCGGATCGCCACCGAGGCCTTGCCGTCGGCGAGCGTGGGGAGCAGGTGCAGGCGTTCCAGCGAGATCGCCGGGACCTGCTCCAGCCAGACATGCCGATAGAGTCCGCCGTAGCGATTGAAGTCGCTCAGGTCGGAGGGGATCACCTCGTCGTTTCGCGAGTTGTCGCACCGGACCGCCACCGGCACTTTTCCGCCGCATGCTTCGTCGGCGGCTGCCCGGGCCGCCGCGTCGGTGATGTCAACAGTCCACTCGTCGTAGCCGCCCACATGCTCCGCCACCTCGTCGAGATGCACGAAGACCCGCGTCGATTGGCCGGCGCCCTCGAAGTGCAGGAGGGTGCGAGTTCCTGGAACCGGTGCGGCCGGCTCCAGTCGCGTGCGATACCAGCCGGGCCCCTGGTAATAGCGGTCATCCGGATCGACCGCATCGCGAGCGTTGAAGCAGTGGGGCAGGCTGACCGGCGTCCAGGCGACGTTGTCGCTCGCCTTCTCGCCCCGCCATGCCTCCCAGACGCTCCCGAGCGACCCGCGGTGGTGTTCCCAGCCATCGGCGAGCCGCTGCCGCGTCTCGACACCATGCGCGGCGCTCCAGGCCGTCGGCGGCAGCCAGGCGATCATGACGAGCACGATCATCGTGGAGCGGAAGGAGCGAAGACCCATCATCGGTTATGCCTCGTCAACGGAAGGAACTCTGCCGGTCGGTCAGTCGGCCACGAACAGAAACTTCACCCGTTCGTCTTGCTCGGGGAAGCCCCGGATCTCCGCCGCGTATCGAGGGTCGTCGTAGACCACCGATGCCCGCCAGAGCACCGTGGCGAACGACCGTGGATCGACATCGGCGATCTGCGGGTGGGGCCACGGATCTCCCTCCGCCGACACGAACGGCATCAGATGATCGATGGCCTTGCGAATCGATCGGCCGTCGGCGGTCGTCGCCTGCCAGAGATCGACGCCGACATGCTCGCCGAGCGTGGCCAGCTTGCACATGCCGTGCAGGTTGAACTGGGAATACCCGAGCGACCGCGTTCGCTTCAGTTCGCGGGGCTGGCTCCCGTCGGGCTCGATCTGCACCGCGATCCGCCGCGCCGCCGCCTCGCGGAGCACGGTGTCGGCGACGTCCCGGCGGCCGGTCGCAAGCGCGAGTTGGGCCAGTTGCACGTCGTAGTAGGTGCCGTGGTTGTTGTCGGCCGCCTGCTCATGGCGTCCATGACCGCTCGTTGTCAGCCACTCGATGTACGAGGTCGCCCAGGCGTCGATGGCTCGCCGATCCTCGGCGGTGAGCGCCCCCGAATCGGCGATCAGCGAGATGGCGTCGATGGCGTCGGCGACATACCGTCCCTCGAGGATTCCCTCCCCTCGGCCCTCGTTCGCGCCCCTGACAGCCTGCGCGAACTGCAGATGGGGATTCATCCTGGTGCGCGGATCGACAAACCATGCCCTGGCAAACGCCGCGGCATGGTCTGCAAACTCCCGGCGGCCGGTGAAGTACCAGGCCAAGGCGAGCGTTTCGATGCTGAAGCCCAGTCGAGAGAGTCGCCCGCGATCACTGCTCGCGTCGTCGCCGGCCTCGGGGTTGCGTTCGCCGTCGCGCCGGACATAGGGCAGCCCGT
The DNA here is from genome assembly GCA_051006595.1 of Pirellulales bacterium. Classification (GTDB taxonomy): domain Bacteria; phylum Planctomycetota; class Planctomycetia; order Pirellulales; family UBA1268; genus QWPN01. Next base: position 3,913 of record JBPCTA010000048.1, on the reverse strand, counting down.
TCGGCTTCTTCGGGTCGGGCCAGAAATAGGGAGCGAGGCTCGTGTAATCGTGCCGATCGCCGCTCGGTGCCGGCCGACTTTTGGCCGTTACCGTCGGCGGTGTCTCGTCGAGCATGCCGTCAGCCGTTTTCACCAGCCGCTCGAGCACCTTCTCGAGGGTTTGGTCTCCCGCTGCGATCCGCCGCTTCGCCTCTTCCAACGAGCCGGCGCGGGCCGCGTGATAGACGGTCGCATGCACGCCCCGCTCGGCCGCTGCCGACGGGGCCGCATCGAGTATGCAGCATGCCGCAACCGCGGCCAGCGAGGTTGCCGCTAGCGATGTTGCAACCACGCCACACGAAGAGACGACAGACCTCATAGATCGACAGGCTGTTTTTTGCCCTTGGCGTTTTTCTTCGACTTGGCGGCGGCCGCCGCCGCGGATGGTCCCGGCGGCGGAAGGTGCTGCGACAGCCGCTCGATCACGGCCCGGCGCGCCGGATCTGCGGCGACGTTTCGGGTCTCGTCCGGGTCGTCCCGCTCGTCGTAGAGTTCGGTCGCTACCACACGGGCGCTGCCATCCTCCCGCCAGACCGTGAGCCGCCAGCGATCGTCCCGGATGCTGTAGCCCATCACCGGCACGTCCGACCCGCGTCCCTTGCCCCGCGGATACTGGCTGATGGCAACCGGCTTCACGCTGCCCGACGGGTCGAGCAGCAGCGGTTCGAGACTGGTGCCATCCATACCCCGCGCCACGGGCAGGCCGCAGATGTCCGTCAGCGTGGGGTAGACATCGACGAACTCGACGGGAGCCGCGCATGTGCCGCCGCCCACGCCGATACCGGGTGCGGCAATGATCAGCGGAGACCGGGCCGCCAGTTCGAAGTTGGTGTGCTTGTGCCACAGGCCGTGGTCGCCGAGTTGCCAGCCGTGGTCGCCCCAGAGCACGATTGCCGTGCTGTCAGTCAGGCCCGCGCGATCCACCGCATCGAGCAGCCTTCCAACTTGGGCGTCGGTGTAGCTCACGCAGGCGTAGTACCCGTGGCGGAGCTGCCTCGCGATGTCGGCGGGGAGGGGATTGCCTGCCGGGATGCCGACATACTGGTGCAGTTCGCCGCTGTCGTGGCCGGCGAACTGAGGGGCACCCTCCGGGAGATGGTCGATCCGCGGCAGCGGGATCGCGTCGGGATCGTGGAGATCCCAATACCGCTTGGGTGCCACGAATGGCAGGTGCGGCTTGAGAAACCCGACGGCGAGGAAGAAGGGCTCGCCACCCTGCTTGAACGCCTCCAGGCGGCGGATGGCCTCGGCCGCGGTGAAGCCATCGGGCAGTTCGTCGTCGGCCTTCGCGCTGATCTCAAAGGCAGGCCCCTTGCCCGACTCGCTGCGGGGCTCTTCAGAACCGTATTCTTCGACGGCCGGTCCAACCTTTTTGGTGATCTGCTTCGACCAATCAGCCGGGTCGGTATCGACGGTCCGTCCGGTCGGATACCAGTGCGGCTCCGTCCAGGAGCGGCCGTCCTCGAAGCCGCGATGGAAGATCTTGCCGAACGCCGCGCAGCGGTAACCCTGGTTCTTGAAGTATTCCGGAAGCGTCACGCAGTCTGGCAACGCCGACCTGAAATGGGTGCGGAGATCCCACACTTGCGTGGCATCGGGCCGACGGCCGGTCATCAGCGAGGCTCGCGACGGGCTGCACACCGCCTGCTGGCAGTAGGCGTTCTTGAACACCACTCCGCGGGCAGCGAGCCGGTCGATGTTGGGCGTCTTGGCGGCTGCGTCGCCATAGCATCCGAGGCTGGGCCGCAGATCGTCGACAACGATCATCAGCACGTTCGTGGGATGTCGGCGCGTGGCACCTTCCGTGGCCGGTTCGGCAGCGCGACCGGCGTGTGCCGCGCCGACCAGACCCAATGCCACCACCAGCAGGAGATTCAGCCAGCGTCGCCTCGTCATCATCCACCTCGCTTGATTCGCGATGTCCCGGTTGCCCCTGTGTCCCGCCGGTACGTCTCCCGCCGGTACGCATCATGGCGATACCGTCGGGATTTTCCCACCAGTGACTTTCAACACTATCAGACACGCCGGGCGGTCGTCGCGAGTCTGTTTGTTTATGAAATGGCCGGCCGCAGCCGAAACTTTGCGTACTCGCCGACCAGACGAGAACACCTCTTCGCCTGATGCCAGCAGGAGCGTTGGCGAAGAAGAGCGGCCATCAGCAGCGACGATGACGTCGTCGCCGCGACAAGTAGTGTGCCGACGCGGCAGTCGCGAGCCCGACCATAGCCAGCGATGCCGGCTCCGGCACGGCTGAGAACGAAAGCAGGCCGCTGTCGGAAAGGAGCGCTGTATACGCGGAGGTGTCATATCCGGAGATGGCCACTCCCGCCGCCGTACCACTGGAGAAACCGGAGAAAATCTGATACCCGGCGGCATAGTCAAAACCTGTTCCCGTGACATCCAGGGCGAGCGTGCCACCGGGAGTGGCAAACGTGGCCCCACCGCTGCCCAGAATCCGGTCAAACACGGTGCCCAGAAGCAGATTGAGCGTTCCCGACGTCATCGTGAAGGGGGCGGCTGCGCCGAGCGCGAGATCGCCCGCTCCGCTGGCGAGGATGTCGAGAGAACCCCCCTGGATCGTGAGCGGTCCCGGCCCGATCGCCGTCGAGTTGCTCACGATCAGCAGACCGTCGCTGACGAGCGTGCCGCCGCTGTAGGAGTTGGCAGCACTGTTCAGTTGGAGAACTCCGGCCCCGACCTTCGTGAGGCTGCCCACGCCGGACATCACGTGGCCCACCGTCATCTTGCCCGAGTCGACGCCGAATGCCGCCGCTGCGGGAAGTGCGATGCTGCCCGCACCACCGGTGAGCGTTACGGTGCCGCTCAGCGTTCGCAGGGCCCCGGCCCCCGCGACTCCGCTGCCGCTGACGATGTGAGAGCCGGTTACTTGGCCGATGGCGGCGGCAGTGCCCGGAAAGGAAAACTCGAGCGATCCGCCAGGCGACACCGTATACGCATCGCCAGAGTTGCCGAGGGCATTCGCGACCGTCAGCCTGACCGCCCCTTGGGCCACCGTGAAGCGGCCCCCGGAAAAGTTCCAGGATCCCGACCCGCCGTTGTCCCCGGCGAGAATCAGCGTCCCACCTCCCGTCTTTGTGAACAGGCGGTTCGTGGTGCTCCCAGACGTGCCACTGTTGATGTTCGAGAACCGCCCGGCCACCTCGAAGGAAGACCCGTCAGCGATGTCAAATGTGTAGGCACTCCCACTTCCTCCGGTAAATCGCCAGTCTGCCGCAGCGCCTGATCCCCCATTGCTGCCCACGAAGCGGTGGGCGCCGGCCGCCGACGAGACCACCGTGCCACTGGCGACGACGAGCGGTTGCGTGTTGGTCGTGCTGATCGTGACGGCGGTCGTCTGCCCAGCTGTGAAGGTCAGAGATTTGACGATGTAAGAACCGGAAAGCACGTTGCTGAGCTGCAGGCTGCTGGAGCCGTCGAAGACGACCGCCGTGGTGGCACTCGAGACGAGGGGAGCGCCGCTGCTCCAGTTCTCGGCGGTGGACCAGGCGCTATTGGCACCTGCTCCGGTCCACGTCTGGGACGCGGCATGACGGGCTGGCAGCATCGCAAACAGCGCGAGCGGAACGAGCGCGACGGTGGACAACAGCGATCGAATCGTCAGCAACCTGCCCATAAAACAACTCCCCAAAAGCGTCATTCCCCCATCCCGCCGGAAAAAGTATGGACGGATGACACCCAGCGGGCAAGGGGTCCATCCAGGTGGATTCCCGAGTCCCATGTGGGCGGCACATGCCGAGCCGTTTGGGGGTTAAAAACACCGGTGATGAGCCGCTTTCCACACCCGTTTGTTCCCTGGAGTGCGGGACGTGGATTACTATTCTGGGGGATCTAAGGGACGCCGAAAGCCGAAATG
>JBPCTA010000047.1:0-8600 GCA_051006595.1 Pirellulales bacterium | reverse complement strand
GGGTTCCAGTCGGAGAAGGACTGCTCCAGTCGGCGACCGGACGGGTGGTGAAACTCGACCGCAGATCGAGAGTCGACGTTGCCGCCGCTGGGGCTGAGGGGCTCTCGCCGTCGTCACCGTACGACTCGATCCAGCCAGGAAGCCGCATCAACGTCCGGGGCGGCGAGGATTCATTGTCGGCCGCCCGGGCGGTGAGCGGGCAGCAGGCCGCTCCGGCGAAGAGGAGCACCAAGTGGGAGGTCGAGCACCGCAGCGTGGCCACGAGGGTATCTCCTTGGTCGATATGGTCGATCGCGAGGAACGAGATCGGTCGCGAGGGATCGAATCCGGGCGGTGTGCCCGGAGGTTAGGGGACAGTAGAAGGCCGTCGGTTGTGGGTCCAGAGCAGACCGCAGCCCGTTGCGTGCCTTCACTCCCCAGGCCAGAGCCCCCAGTGTGACGCCCGGCACCGCAACTCTGGCTACCATGAAGGGGCTCCCCCACCGACGGTTTCCCGAGAACTGCAGGCACCCGTGACCGACCAACAACGGCCGCATTCGCTGGTGATTGGGGCCGGTCTCGCCGGCTTGGCGGCCGCCGATGCCCTCGTGCGGTATGGCGGCGGTGAGCGGCAGGTCACGATCGTCGATCCTGCAGGAAGGGTGGGCGGCGTGCTCGGCACGGTGCATCACGACGGCTGGCTGATTGAGCGGTCGGCCGATTGCTTTCTGACCGCGCGGCCCGAAGCCCTCGATCTCGTCCATCGCCTCGGATTGGGCGACGAACTCATCGGTGTCTCGCCTGCGGCGCGAAGGGCACTCATCTGGCACGCTGGCCGCGGCGTGCCAGCTCCGCCAGGATTCCGGCTGATGGCGCCGGGCCGCGTCGCGGGCATCCTCCGCACACCGCTCCTGTCGCCGGCAGGTCGGCTGCGACTGCTCTGGGAGCGGTGCATTCCCCAGCGACCGTCGGCAGGCGGTGACGATGATGAGTCGCTCGAACATTTTGCTGTCCGACGGCTCGGCCGTGAGGCCTTCGAGCGGCTCGTGCAGCCGTTGGCCTCCGGAATCTGGACGGCCGATCCCGCACGGCTGAGCATGGCCGCCGCATGCCCCGACTTTTGGGCCTTGGAGCGGGATGCCGGCAGCCTGTGGGCCGGCGAACGCCTCCGGCTCCGTCGTCAGGCCGGAGGCCCGGAGGCCGCGGGCGCACGGTATGGCCAGTTCGCCACGCTCGCCTCCGGCATGGAGACGCTGCCGCTGCGGCTGGCGGAGTCTCTCCGGCAGGGCGGCGTGCGATTTGTGACCGGCCATGCCACCTCGCTAGCCCGCGATCCCACCGGTCGCTGGCAGCTTTCCGGGGCCGGCCTCGAAGACGTGGCCGCCGGCGACACGGTGGTGGTTGCTACCCCAGCACACGTGGCCACGCGGCTCCTCGGCAACACCGACAGCTCGCTTGCCGCCGATCTTGCGGGCATCGACTACGCCGGCTCGTGCATCGTTTCGCTGGGATTCGACCGTCGCGACGTCTCCCCTCCTCTCGACGCTGCCGGCATGGTCGTGCCGCGGTCCGCGGCCCGCCGGATCCTCGCCGTGAGTTTCTCGAGTTCGAAGTTCCCCGGCCGCGCCCCGGAGGGCTGTGTGCTACTCAGGGTGTTTCTCGGGGGCGCTCTCGACCCGCAGGTCATGACCCTCGACGACGAACGGCTCGTGGCTCTCGCCTGCCACGACGTCGCCGAAATGCTCGGAGCCCGTGGCTCACCGCGGCTGGTGCGTGTCGAACGCTGGGGCCATGCCATGCCGCAATATCACGTGGGCCACCTGGGCCGGGTGGCCCGCATCGCCGCAGCCGCCAGCCGCCACGCGGGTCTCGCGCTGGCCGGCGCCGCCTACACGGGCGTGGGGATTCCGCAGGTCATCGCCTCGGGTCAGGCAGCAGCCCGGGCGTGCCTCGACACGACTGCGACGTGAAAGCCGACCGGCCTACAGGCCGCCCTGCCGCACGGCTCGGGACTGCCCATGCCCCGTCGCCGGGCGTTCGTTGCGCCCATCCTGGGCTTCACTCACTCGGATGCCGCCGGCGCTTCGCCATCCTGGCTGCGCTTGTCGTCATACGCCGGCTTCAGGGCACGGGCAGCCCCTCGCTGAGTTCATACGGGTTTCGTGCAAGCCGACCGGCCGTAAGGCCGCGGGTGTCCTCGTGCTCGGTTCCGGGACTACTTCTTCTTCGCCGCACCGCCTGCTGCCGGCTTGGCGGCCGGCTTCCCCGCAGCGGCATCGGCGCCTTCTTCCTTCTTGACCTTCTTCTTTTTCATCGCGAGCTTGAGCACGCGAACCTTCGGCAGACCGAGCGGGCTGCGGCCGTCCTGCCAGCGATCCTGCTCCTTCAGCCGCGCGATTCGCTCGGCTCGGCTGAGAACGCCGCGGGCGCTCGAAGAACCAGTGCGCACCCGCAGGCTCTTGTCCATGGTCATGAGAATGGTCCTTCGTGGTCTCGAATGGGCGGGCTGAATGGTGAGGCGGGGAGGCGGCGGGCGTCTGCCCAGCCACCGCTCCATTCGCACGAAACTACGGAGAAAAGCCCGCGGCTTCAAGGGCTCCGCCCCAGTTTGCCGGCCGGGAGAGGGTTTTCAGGCCTTGACCCCGGCAATGGCGGTGAGGAATCGTTCCATCGAGGGCGGCCGGCCGTCGGGCTCCGCCGACAGGCAGGCCATGATCGCGGTGGCGAGCGGCGGCGGGATCTCGGGCCAGTGTTCGCGAATGTCGGTTGGCGGCGTGTCGTGGGCCATCGCGGCCTTACCGGTGCTGCCCTTGGGCCAAGGCGGCTGTCCGGCGCAGATCTCGTAGGCCGTGATCCCGAACGAGAAAATGTCGAGCCGTTTGTCGGCCTGCCGGCGGCGCACCACTTCCGGGGCCATGTAGTTGGGCGTGCCCACGCGGTTGCCAGGCTGAAGAAAGGCGGGTTTGTCGGGCACCGTCAGCCCGAAGTCGATCAGGATGAGTTGGCCATCCGGCCTGAGGATGAAATTCCGCGGGCAGATGTCGCGGTGCACGAAGCCTGCCTCGTGGACGGTGGCGATGGCCGTCGCCGCCTGTCGAACCAGGTCAAGCCTCTCCGTGGGCGAAAACTCCTTCCGCGCCATGATCAGCGAGTGGAGCAGCGAGCCCTCCACGAATTCCAGCACCACGAACGGATCGCCGGTGGTCGCCGTGCCCCATTCCAGCGTGTGGACGATGTTGGGCCCGGTGATCTGACTACCGATCTCCCCCTCGCTGGGTTTGTTGAGCGCCTTGTAACGGCTTTCCACCGGCGACGCCTTCGCGGCATCGACGACCTTCAGCCCCTGCACCTTCCCTGTCTTGAGATCCCGCACCTTGTAGAAGGTGGACATGGTCCCGGAGGTGCTCTCCCGCATCCGCTCGAACCGCCGCCAGAGATCGACCTTGCCCGATCCGCCGAGCAGCGATGCAAAGAAATCACCCAGGCCCATGCCACTTCCTTCCGCCGGTCAGTGCTGCTTCAACGTCGCGAGTTCCGCATGGGCTGCGGCGAGTTCTTTCTCGAGCCGCGGCACCTCAGCCGGATCATCGGGCTGCTTCTTCGCTCCCGCCACCAACTGCTGGAGCTTCGCGATCTTCTGCTGCAGCACCTCGATCCGCTTCTTGTCCTTCCTGTCCACTCGCTTCCTCCCCGCCTTCACGGCGCGTGTCGCGTTCCGATCCCCGTTCGATCATCACCCCACCGTCGCCGGCCACCATCACGTTGGGGCCGGTGTGGAGTTGCCTCATCCATCCCGAGAGCAGGATCACCGCCACGGTAAGACCGATCGTCACCGTCAGCCACTTGGCCCGATCGTTCCTCACCCACTGGGTGCCCGCGCCGCGGCCCACCAGGGCGCTGGCGAAATAGAAGGCGACGAGCGCGAGCAGGAACTTGGCTCCGAACAGCGCGTGGTAGTTCGTCTGCAGCATCCACTCCCCGGCGGCCCAACCCTCACCCTTCACGCGGGCGTTGAAGAGCAGGAAGTTGGCGAGCCCGCTGGCGAGCAGCACCGTGATCGCGCCGATCACCCAGGGCAGCCAGGCGCGGCGGATCCGGTCGTGGATCCGATTCTGTGTCTCCTCGTCGAGCGTGGTGAGGGCGGGCAGCAGGCCGAATCGGGCGAACACCAGACCGCCGACGGCCACGGTCGCCGCGAGCACATGCGCCCAGCGCAGCAAGAGAAGGGTGGGATCCATGCGTTTCCTTCCGATTCAACTGAGGAGGAGAGTTCTTGAAAGAGCGTACCCGATGCCGATGGTCGGCCCAAGCGGCCCGGGCAGCCGGGCCATTTGTCGGCGACCCCCGTCACCGCCTACAGTGCGGCTGCGATGGAAGAACTCGACGACTTCGACGATGGTTTTGATCCCGGCCTGATGCTGCCGGGTGGGCAGCCCCACGACCGCTGGATGCGGCGGGCGCTCGAGGAGGCCGCCGCGGCCGCGGAAGAGGACGAGGTGCCCGTGGGGGCGATCATCGTTGCCGGCGGCCGGATCATCGCCAGCGCCCACAACCAGCGGGAGCAACTTGCCGATCCCACCGCGCATGCCGAAATGATCGCGGTCACGCAGGCCGCCGCGGCGCTCGGATCGTGGCGGCTCGAGGGCTGCACGCTCTACGTCACGCTCGAGCCCTGCCCCATGTGTGCCGGCGCGATCCTCCAGGCCCGAGTGCCGATCGTGGTCTGGGGCGCTCCCGATCCGAAGGCCGGCGCGGTCGAATCGCTCTACCGCCTCTTCGACGATCCGCGGCTCAACCACCGCGTCGATCACGTGGGCCACGTGCTTGCCGACGAGTGCGGCCGGATTCTCACGGAGTTTTTTCGCACCAAGCGGAAGTGACGCGAATGACCCGTGGCCCCGAGCCACCCCACGCCTTACGGCGTTGGGCTTGTACGCAAAGCGAACCCGAACCTGAGGCCGGGTGACTACGACCGTGACGTGAGCGGCACGAACTCGCGGAGCGTCTCGCCCGAGTAGACCTGACGCGGACGGCAGATCTTCTTCGTGGGCGAGTGGTGCATCTCGATCCAGTGGGCGATCCAGCCGGGAAGCCTTCCCATCGCGAACAGCACCGTGAACATCTGCACCGGGATGCCCATCGCCCGGTAGATCACGCCGGAGTAGAAATCGACGTTGGGATAGAGCTTCCGCTCGATGAAGTAATCGTCGGCCAGGGCCACCTCTTCGAGTTGCTGGGCTATGTCGAAGAGCGGATCGTGCCGCGAGATCTTCGCCAGAAGTTTGTCGGAGATCGCCTTGATGAGCTTGGCCCGCGGGTCATAGTTTTTGTAGACGCGATGCCCGAAGCCCATGATCCGGAAGCCCGAATCCTTCTTCTTGGCGAGATCGACGTATTTCTTCACGTTGCCGCCATCGGCCACGATCTTCTCGAGCATCTCCACGCACGCCTGATTGGCACCGCCGTGCAGCGGACCCCAGAGGGCCGAGATGCCCGCCGAGATGCTGGCAAAGAGGTTGGCATCGCTCGAGCCCACCATGCGGACCGTCGAGGTCGAGCAGTTCTGTTCGTGGTCGGCATGCACGATCAGGAGCATGTCGAGCGCGTCGGCGAAGTCGGGATCGATGTGGTATTCCTCGCACGGCACCGCAAACATCATCTGCAGGAAGTTTTCGCAGTAGCTGAGATCGTTTCGCGGATACATCAGCGGCTGGCCGCACGATTTCTTGTGGCTGTAGGCCGCGATGGTCGGGAGTTTTGCCAGCAGCCGATGCACGCTCACCTCGACTTGCCGCGGATCGCGGACATCGAGCGAGTCTTGGTAGAAGGTCGAGAGGGCGCCCACGACGCTGCCCACGATCGCCATCGGATGGGCGTCGCGGGGAAAGCCTCCGTAGAAGCTCCGCATGTCCTCGTGGATCATCGTGTGGTGCGAGAGCGATGTGCGGAAGGCGTCGAGCTCGGCGACCGTGGGCAGTTGCCCGTAGATCAACAGGTAGGCGACCTCCACGAAGTCGCACTTTTCGGCGAGCACCTCGATCGGGTAGCCGCGGTAGCGCAGGATTCCCTTTTCGCCATCGAGGAACGTGATCGCGCTGGTGGTCGAGCCTGTGTTGACATAGCCCTCGTCGAGCGTGATCAGGCCCGTCTGCGAGCGGAGTTTGGCGATGTCGATCGCCCGCTCCCCCTCGGTGCCGATGATCATCGGCAACTCGCAGGTTCCACCGCCAAACGCCAGCGTCGCCGAGCCATCGGCCTTGGTGCCGGGCCAGGGTGTCGTCGCTGGGCTGCTGGGGGAGGAGGAAGGCTTGGTGGGAGCGGTCATCGGCGTGATCTCCAACGCATCGCGACGGCGGGCGTGGCACGACCGCGAGAGAGCGAAGTCTAGCCCGTGAGCGGTGGCCAGACAATCGCTGCGAAGGCCGCTACTGCTTCGTCGATCCGCTGGGACGGGCCGCGGTGAACTGGGGCTCCGCGGACGATCCTCCCTGATCGTCGAACACGGTCCAGACGGGAGTCCGCTGCCGGAGCTTCGCGAGATACTCATCGGTCGCGTGGTGCCGCCGCTCCAGCAGGAGATCGTCGCGGATGCCCACCTGGGCTTCGATGAAGGGGGTGCGGCCCGCGTCGATCCGCTCCGCCACGCGAACGATGTGGAGCTGTTCCCCGTCCTCGATGATCGCGCTGAGTTCGCCCACCGGCAGCGTGAAGATCGCCTCGTCGAGTTTGGCCGATGCGAGGCTCCCCTTGCTGGTCCAATCAAACACGCCACCCCCCGACGCCGTCGGGCCTTCCGACCGGCTCCGGGCAACATCGGCGAACGGCCGGCCGGCAAGCACTTCGTTGCCCATCGACGCCAGGATGTCCCAGGCCTGCTGCCGCGAACGCTTGAGCCCCATCTTCACGGTCAGGGACTCGAACCGGGCCTTCGCCGGAAACTCGTAGTCGGCGAGGTGGTTCTGATACCAGGCGATCAGTTCCGCATGGGGAATTTCTTCGTCGGTTTTGACGTTTTTGCGGAGCCATTCCTGGGCGAGGCCGCGCTCGAAAAACATCTTCCGCATGCGGTCGAGCGACATGCCCCGAGCCCGCAGCGCCTTCTCAAACTCCATCGAGGTTGGGGCGTTGGACTCCTTCATCATTTTCGGCAGCTGCTGCTCGTCGAAGTCCTTGTCGACGTTTTTGCGAATCTCGGGGAGCTTGTCGGCAGGGATCTCGCGGCAGGCATCGACATAGACGAGCAATGTCTCGACATGCTGGCCGAGCACCTGCTGGCAGATTTGGAGCCGAAGTTCCCGGACCTTTTCCGGCGGCATGCCCGGCGTGACCTTCTCCAGCCATTCGAGCGCCTTGGGAGTGAGCAGGTCGGCCTCCAGCACCACCTCGGGGCCGACACGCGCCACGACCCGTGCGGCCTCGAGCGACTGGAAGCCAGCCTGGGGCACCTGTCCTGCCGGAGCTTCGAACGACGCCTGCTGTACGTCGCCGACGCCTGTCGCCGAGCCGGTGCCCACGGCCTTCGCGACCTCGCTGGCGATCAACTCGCCGACGGGTTCGAGTGGCGCTCCGGGATGGGCTCGGATGCTCGAGAGCACGTGGTTATCACTGGGCTTTCCCTTCGACGTTGGCCACCCGTCTGGCCGGGAAACAGCGTCGGGCACGGTCGGCATCTGCGCAGGCGCAACCGTGGCCCGCGATCCGGAACTCAGGGCCGCCGGGTCCTGTGCGACGACGACGGCCGCGCAGCAGACGGCCGCAGCGCAGCAGACGGCCGCGGCGACCGCAAAGCGTCGCACATGCGAACCACAGAGGCGTGGGAGTTCCATCATCGGGGCCACCTGAAGGGGTCGGGACTGTAGGGACGGCCCTGGCCTGGTCGCAAGAGCGTCGTACAAGGCGGTTTTTGATCGCAAAGAAGGCCATCCGGGCCGGCACGGGAGAGGCATGGCGGTCGGCTGGCTCGCGAGGAACGCCTCGCGTTAGCCGACCGGCCGTGAGGCCGCGGTCCGCGGTACAAGCCGACCGGCCGTAAGGCCGCGGGCAGCCCTGCCGCGCGGCTCGGGACTACCCATGCCCCGTCGCCGGACGCTCGCTGCGCCCATCCTGGGCTTCACTCACTCGGATGCCGCCGGCGCTTCGCCATCCTGGCTCCGCTCGTCGTCATACGCCGGCCCCGGGGCACGGGCAGCCGCTCGCTGAGTTCCAACTCCTACAAGCCGACCGGCCGTGAGGCCGCGGGCAGCCCTGCCGTACGGCTTGAACCTGTCCTCATTTGAACCCGAACTCATCCCGGGTGCACCCCACGCCGAACAGGATTACCACGGAACTCGCTTCGGAAGGCTGTTGCCACGAAGCGCTCGGCTCGTTAGCCTCCTGCCGCCTAATCCTCCAGGACGCCGTCGGCATCCCTCTTGCAGATGGTTTCTATGACGTCGAGTCTTGCCCGCTGCGAGCCGGTCGCCCTGCCTCTCGAAGCGATCTTCCACGATCCGAGGACGGTGGACGTTCACGCTGTTCGTGACCGTGTGATCGCATCGGGGGTGTGGTTCATCGATATTCCGCGGACGTCGTCGAGCAGCATTCGCGTCGATCTCGCGCGGAGATTCGGTGACGTGCATGCG
>JBPCTA010000046.1:0-7971 GCA_051006595.1 Pirellulales bacterium | reverse complement strand
CCGCGGTGCCATCTCAGCCTCCCCAAGGCGACGCAGCCCGAGGCCGGGAATTCTCACTGCCCATGTGGACGGGGGTGCGGTTCATTCCCTGGCTCCGGGTGCTGGCCCGCCACGGATTCCGGGTGTCGCCATCCCGCCTACCCCGGGCGGTCGGCATCACCGCCGCCAGCATCGGCAACGAACTGCTCGGTGCGATTCAGCAGGCGATCTGGGGCCGAGGGCTGCGGGCGACACGAATCGAGGCCGATCCGATCATGATCCTCGGCCACTGGCGGAGCGGCACGACGCTGCTGCACGAACTGCTCGCCCGCGATCCCGCGGTCACCGCCCCCAACACGCTGCACTGCGCCGTGCCCAATCACTTCGTGCTCTCCGAGGAGTTCGCCCGTCGCTGGCTCGGATTTCTCCTGCCCACAAGGCGGCCGATGGATGCCATGCGGCTCGGATTCGACCGGCCCCAGGAAGACGAACTCGCCCTCTGCAACCTCGGCATGCCCAGCCCGTGGTGGGCCGTGGCCTTCCCGAATGAACCGCCGCCCGACCCACTCTATGAGACGCTCGAGGAGGTTCCGCCCGGCGACCGCGACCGCTGGCTCACCACCTGGACGGATTTTCTTCGGGCCGTGCAGTTCGAGCATCCAGGCCGCCTGCTCCTCAAGAATCCGCTCCACACGGGCCGCGTGCCCGTGATCCGAACGGTCTTTCCGCGGGCCGACTTCATCCACATCGTCCGCGACCCGCACGACCTGGTGCCGTCATGCCTCCACTTCTGGCGGCGCATCGCCGAGACGCACGGTCTGCAGCGTCCGACGGGCTCAGGGCTCGAAGACCGGGTCGTCGAATCGATCCTGCGGATGGACCGCCGGCTCGACGCCACTTGGGGCACGATTCCGGAGCGGCATCGCTTTCGGACCCGGTATGAAGACCTCGTGGCCGATCCGCTGGCGGTGCTGCAGGCCATCTACCGGCATTTCGGCTGGCCGCATGCAGCAACCGTGGAGCCCCTGTGGCGGGCGCATCTGGCGGAAGAGAGCGGCTACCGCCCCAATGCCCTGCCCCTCGACGACCGGCTGGCCCGGCGGATCGCCACCGACCTTGCCGAGGTGCTCAACCGCCACGCTTACCCGGCCCGGCACTCGGACTGACGAGCAACTCGCGGAAGGCTTGGGAACTCGAGAACTCGAACTCGAACCCGAGCTCCCGACGCAGCCGCTCCGACGTCATCACCCACGGATGCCGCACATACCTCACCAGCCCAGGCGGCATGGTGAACCAGGGCATCCGCAGCAGCCACCAGAGTCGGCTCATGCCCGCGAGGACGACGAACGGCAACGGCACCACGGCAACACCGAGCAGGCCGGCAATCTGCCGGTGCGTGAGGGCGTCGGCGGGCGCGAGATTGAAGGGCCCGCGGGCCGAACCGGCCAGAATCGCCACCGTGGCCCGGCCCACGTCGTCTTGATGCACGAACTGCAACGGCGTGTCGTTGCCATCGGGCAGAAACAGCACGGGCAGCGACAGGAAGATGTCGCTGAGAAAGTTTTTGACGCCCCGTCCGCAGATGATAGCCGGACGCGTCCAACTCACCGCGATGTGGGGATGAGCCGTCGCAAACTCCTGCACGAGCCGCTCCACTTCGCCCTTGTGCTCGGAATAGTAGTATTCGGGACGCGGCCGCAGCGGCGTCGACTCGTCGCACGCCACGGGATTGTCGGGCCAGGCGCCGTAGACCGTCGCGCTGCTGGCCACCAACACACGCCGGGCACCGCAGGCCGCCGCCGCGGCGAGCACGCTGCTCGTGCCGTCGATATTTGCCGCCCGCATGCCTCGCATGTCGCGGCCCGGCTGCACGGCGTAGGCGAGATGCACGACGGTGTCAGGCGCAAACGCGGCGAGTGCGGCTGCCATCTGCGGATCACAGATGTCTCCCTGCCAGACGTCGTCGGCGCCATCGGTGCCGCCAGGGCGACAGTCGATGCCCAAGACACGGGCCTCGGGCAGGCTGCGGCGGATCTCACGAACGACCGCCCGTCCGTAGAGGCCGGAACTTCCGGTGATCGCGATACGGGCCGGCCGCTCGACCTCGCCCGTCCCTGCCCGACCGGTCATGTCTGCCGTGGCCGTCCTATCCATCGTTTTGGTCATGCCCGAGCCTGCTGCCTGCGGCCGCGTCGCCGTTCACGTCGCACGACCGCCTTGTAGGCGTGAAAGTCGACCTGGATCGTGTGCCGTGGCGACTTCACATACCGCCGGCGGATTCGGGCGATATCGGCATCGATCGCCCGCTCCATCGCGTCGTGCGCGGGCAACTGGCAACGGCCCTCGATGAGGTCGCCGACCCATTCGGCCTGCGCCTCCGCCAGCGGGAAAATGGCACCCCAGGGCTGGATCAGGCCGAGAAAATAGAGCCCGGGCAGATTCGGATGAACGACGTTGCGATACAGCCGCACCTCGTTTTCCTCCGGGGCGATGATGCCCGCATCGAGGAACGGAAACACGATCTTGTAGCCCGTTGCCAGGATGATCGTGTCGATCGGCTCGCGGCTGCCGTCCGCAAACCGCACGCCATCGCCGTCGAGTCGCTCGATATCGGGCTTGATCACCACCCGCCGCTCGCGGACGAGGCTGGGCAGGTCGCTGGAGATGGTGGGGTGCTCTTGGAGCACCTTGTGGCTCGGCCGTGGCAGTCCATACAGCCCGAGCGTGCCCCGATTCATCCACACCACCGTGGCGAAGGCGGGGCGAAACAGCCACATCGGCGCGAACCGCCAGATCGCCTCGGGGCACACCGTGTCGAGCGGAATCCCGAAGAGATACTTGGGGATCACGTGGGCGCCGCGGCGGGTCGAGAGCAGCGTGTCTGCCGCGACCCGGGCCAGATCGCAGGCGATGTCGCAGCCGGAGTTGCCCATGCCCACCACCAGCACCCGCTTGCCCGCAAACTCCTCGGGGCTGCGGTAGTCGTGGGCATGGAGCATCTGGCCGGCGAACGTACCCGGCAGATTCGGCAGCCGCGGCAGCCAATGATGACCGCTGGCGACCAACACCGCGCGGTAGCGACGGGCGAACGTTTCGCCATCGCCGGCCCGCATGCTGACAACGAACGTGCCATCGTCCTGCGGCACGACGGTTTCGACGGTGGTTCGAAACCGGATCCGGTCGCGAAAGCCAAAGTGGTCGACATAGCCTTCGAGATACTCGCGAATCTGTTCATGCCGCGGAAAGTCTGGATAGTCGTCCGGCATCGGGTAGTCGGCAAAAGCCGTCATGTCCCGTGATGTGTTGATCTGTAGCGATCGATAGATGGCTGACATGCCATTGTCGTTGTCATACCGCCACAGGCCACCGACCGCCGAGCCACGCTCGACGCAGTCGAACGCGAGTTCCCGAGCATGCAGGGCCTTCGCCGCGGCGAGGCCGGATCCACCGGCACCGATGACGAGCGCGTCGAGGATATCGGCGGCGTTGCTCCTCATCATGGATCGTAGACCACGGCAGGGACCGGAATGAGAAGTGGGCGACACCGCAGGCATCGCCCACGACGACTGGTTACCCGGGCATCGTAGCGTTTCCCGTCTCGCCTGCTGGTTCTCAGCGAAAAACCGGCTTCGTATCGGCGAGACTGTCGCGCCAGGCCGCGAACTCCTCGCGGATTCCTGGCCACTCACTGAAGAACAGATGGCCTGCCGACTCGTGAATTCGCAGGGTGGCGGCGGGAATGCCGGCCGCCATCCGCTCCGTTTCCTCGCGGGGCACGAACGGGTCACGGCCGCCGCCGACGATCCAGGCCGGCACGCGAATCTCGGCGAGGCGGGGAGTGATGTCGATGCGGTGAATCGCCGCGAGCAATGCCGCCAGCGCGGCGGGATCGTGCCGCGAAAAATCGTCGCGGAGGCGGGAGAGCACATCCTAGGGCACGGCAGCGCCCGCGGCTCCATCGGCAGCAGCCAGCCGCACGAAGAGATCATGGAGCGGAGGGATGCGGCCGGCTGCCCACAGTCCGGCTCTGAGCGGGCCGCTGCCGACTGCCCCGCCGGCTAGCCACTGCAGCCAACCAATCGCCCCGCTGCAGCGGCCGTGCGCGAAGCCCGCGAGGCTGGCCACGGCCGCGACCCGCCTGGGCTCGAGGATCGCGAGATTGAGCGCCGCGAACCCGCCCAACGACCAGCCGGTTGCGACCACCGGCCGGTCGCCGATGACCTTCTCGAGGGACCGTTCGATCAGCCGGGCGAAGAGCGCCGCGTTGATCGCCTCAGGAGCGAATCCCGCCGGGAAGGCGCCTGGGGAATGCCCTGGCAGGCTGATCGCGATCCACGACTCGGAGTCCGGGTCCACGAAGAGTTCGTTGGCGATGGCGAGCGACGTCATGATCCCGTGAAGAAACACGACCGGCGGCCGTGGGTCGTCGGCACGAAGATGCACGTCGGCGACGATCCGGTGGCCGTCGATCGACACCTGCATCCGGTGCGACTCGTGACCGCTCGGCGTCTGATTCCGCTCAGGCATAGCAGCACCCGTGGATCGGTTGCAATCGTTCGGCAAAGCCCGTCAGATGGCCGACGGTGATCTGACGGAGGCGTGCAGGACCATGATTTCGAAATCGTTCTGGCAGGGCAAATCCTTGATCGCGACCGGCGGCTCCAGCGGCATCGGCCGCGAGACCTGCCTGGCCGTGGCGGCGGCGGGGGGCCGGGTGGGGATCATTGCCCGGCGGGAATCGCTGCTGGCGGATACGATCGCAACGATTCGAGCAGCCGGTGGCTTGGCCGAGGCGGAGATCTGCGACGTTCGCGATCGAGCCGGTCTCCAGGCGGCCGTTTTGGCACTCGAGGCTCGACTCGGCCCCTGCGACGTGGCGATCGCCTCGGCCGGGATCCATCGCGTGTCCTGGCCCCTCGAAGCCGCCGCAGCCCACGACGTGATCGACGTCAACGTGGTGGGCTGCATCAATTTTTTCGCCGCCGTACTGCCGGGAATGCTTGCCCGCCGCCGCGGGCACATCTGCGGCGTGGCGAGCATCGCGGCGTTGGTGGGCCTGCCGGGCAACGCCGCCTACTGCGCGAGCAAGGCCGCGGTGGTGGCCCTCCTGGAGAGCCTGCGGCTCGACGCCGAACCGGCCGGCATCCGAGTCACCACAGCCTGTCCGGGATTCGTCGATACGCCGATGGTGACCGACAAGGAACGGGAAGCGGGGGGGCTGATGCCAGCCACCGCCGCCGCCACGGCGATCCTGCGGGCGATCGAACGGAACCGGGCAGAGACCTGGTTTCCCAGACGCACATGGCTGGCGGCCAGCCTGGCACGAAGCCTTCCGCCCCGGCTTCGGGCGTGGGTGCTTCGTGGTCAGCCACGAATGGAAGAGCCGCCGTCACAGGCCTGACATCTACGATCCGACGGCCACCCCGCGGCGGCGCGGGAGCCGTGAATCGCGCCACACGTCGGCGATCGCGTTGAGAAAGCCGTCGATCGCCTCCGCCGGATGGTTGGCATTGATCTGCACCCGCAGCATGCCGGCGTGGATGGGCACGGCCGGGTAGGTTGCGGACTGGGCATAGAAGCCGCGGTCGAAGAGTTTCCGACCGGTGTCGAACGTCTTCTCGAGATCTCCCACGACGAGCGACACGATGGCGGAACCGCCACCGTGGTACTCGATGCCGAGCGCGTCGAGGCCATCGGTGAATCGTCGGATTCTCGTGTGCAGGCCGTCAAGCAGCACGTCGTACTCCGGCGACATCATGATGTCGCAGACGGCGCTGATCGCCGCGAGATACGGGGGCGGCACGGGCCCGCCGAAGATAAAGGTGCTGGACCGAATCTTGAGCACCGTCTTGAGCTCGGGAGTGCAGGTCACGAACCCGCCGAGGCAGGAAAAGGCCTTTGACAGCGAGCCGACCATCAGCACATTGTCGAGCGTGCCGAGCGCAGCTGCTGCGGCGCCCCGGCCCCGCGGCCCGACGACCCCGGTGCCGTGGGCGTCATCGACATACATGATTCCGCCGAGCCTACGGACCGCTTCGTCAAGCTCTGCCAGCGGCGGCATGCGGCCAGTCATGCTGTAGACGCCATCGATCGCCAGCACGAGGCCGCCCCGCCCGCCCGCCTGGGCGACGAGCTTCTCGAGCGCCCGGGGATCAGGGGCCGACAACTCTTCGACACGGGCGCCTGCAGCCGCCGCAAGCCTCGCCCCCTGATGCACGCTGTCGTGCGATTCCCGATCGACGACGAGTAGATCGCCGGCCTGCGTGATCGCCGGCAGGAGCCCGACATTGGCGAGCGTCACGCTCGGAAAGATGAAGGTGTCGGCCACTCCGAGCCAGCGCGAAAGCTTCTCCTCCGCCTCGTCCACGAGCACCGGGCTCGAGAAGGCGCGAGACGCGCCGTTGTGCGATCCCCATTCGGGCAGGGCCGCCCGCATCGCCTCGTGCACACGCGGATGGCGGTCGAGGCCCAGGAAACTGTCGGAGCCGAAGTTCCAGACGGTGTGACCATCGATCACGACGCGGCGATCGTCGGTGGCGGCGTCGATCAGCAGGTCCTTGAGATGCAGGCCGGCATTGGCGTCGAGAAACGAGAGCGCGAGCCTCGTGACCTTGTGCCGGGAGAGCCGCTCCGTCAGCGGGTCGAGACCGACGGAGGCGATCGGTCGCTGTCCCGCTCTCTCCCCGTCACGGTCGCGGCCGCCGCCAGTGAGTCGTTCCATCAGCGAGCCGACCGTCAACTGCCCAATCTTCGTCATCGCGCCGTTCCATGACTGCTGGGGATGCGGAAAATGCTGCCGCCGTCGCGGCTCGCCGTGCGGTCAAAACCGGCGAAAGAGTAGCACAGGCCGCGTTGTTCCAGCCAACGACTGCCGATCCACGGGCGGGCGTCCCTGCCTTCAACACCGGCCATTGTCCCCGCCGGCGGCCGATATCCGCGTTCAAAAGCAGTCGTTACGAACTTCCTGGGCGATCAGTTCCTTGAGCCGCTGTACTGCCTGCTGTTCCAGGGCTTTGGCGTCGCACCAGAACTGCCGCAGGCCTTCCCGCCACTCGGCGTTGGCGATGTATTGGTCGTACCGCCACAGGGCATCAAGCCGCCGGCTGAGCTCGTGGATCAGGTCGTGGTCGTGGTCGGAGCATCCGGCCGTTTCGCCGATGTGGGATAGTTCGCGCTCTGCGGCAAGCGTCATTGTGGCATTCTCCTCGAGGTCGGTGCCGCCTGCGTCGGCGGCCATAAAGGGCTGGGTCCGATTCCGACCGTGGAGAATCTCGTCGCCATGCGTGCGAGCGGCCCGCCGAAGCATCGCAGTCGCGCGGGCTTCGGACAAGCTGCGGCGACGGGGTCGAATAGCAGCCCGCGAACCCTGCCGAAATCACGGTCGCCGGAGGACGGGGACACGTGGGCCACGCAGGGCAGGGCTGACTGCTATTCCAGCATCCAGTCGGGAAGCCGACGGACCTTTCCCTCGCGGTCAACGCACACGACGGTGGTCGATCCCGTCACGAGGATCTGCGTTCCACGAATCACCTCGTAGGCGTGCTTGATATGCGCTGCGCCGATCTTTTCCACGCGGGTTCGGAGCACGAGGAGATCATCGTAATCGACCGGCGCGCGATACGAGACATGGGCCTCCGAGACCACCATAAAAAGCCCGTCGTCCTCGAACTGCCGATAGGTGTGGCCGTGGGCCCGCAGCATTTCGGTGCGGCCCATCTCGATATAGGTGAGAAAGTTGGCATGGTGGACGCGCCGCTGGCCGTCGGTCTCCTGGTACCGAACGCGGATCTCGATGTCATGGACCACGGACATGGCTACTCCACAGGAGGAAAACGGGAACGGGAAATGGGGCACCGGATCAGGCCTTCGTTGACCGGAAAGCGCACCAGACTCTATCCTTCTGCCATTCGAGGCCGCAAAACCCGGTTGCTGCGGCAGCCGGCCACGGTCGTTGCCGTACGCGGGCTGGGTCCATCAAGCGGAGGCTCCATC
>JBPCTA010000045.1:0-4076 GCA_051006595.1 Pirellulales bacterium | reverse complement strand
CGGCACCCTCACGCTCGCGGCGACGTGTGTGGCGGCGCCGCTGGCGTTGGCACTGGCGTTTCGGTTGTTTCCCCAGACGCCGCTGGGCCGGCGGGTGTTGCCGCCTCCGCCGCGGCCGGACGAGGTGGTGCCCGATGCCGATCGGCGGGCGCTCCTCCGCGACCTCGTGGGCCGGGCCGGCCGGGCCACGAGCGATCTGCTGCCGTGGGGCAGCATCGAGATCGACGGCGTCGCGCACACCGCCTGCAGCGAGAGCGGGCCGATCACTCGGGGAGAGTCGATCGAGGCCGTGGGCGTGCAGGCGACGGCACTGGTCGTCCGTGCCCGGCTCGCGTCGCCGCCCGTCGCCTCGCGGTCGGATGGCCCCGCGGCCGAGTCGCCGGCCGGGCCGCAGGCCGTGCCGCGGCAGCTCGAGGAGGCGCTCGAGGCCTTCGACTTCGACGCGCTCGGGCGGGAGGCCGGGGGTGGAAACAAGCCTCCCGCGGCGAAACTTGACTCGGCGGCCCCGCTGAAACAGTCTTGAACGATGCGGCGCGAAGGCCGCGTGTCCCACGTTCCGGAGCTGACCGATGCCTCTCGTGACCCTGATCGTCCTCGGGGCGGGCGTTTTCGCCCTGCTCGTCGTGTTCGCCGTCCTGGCCCGGTATCTCCGGCTCTGGGTGCAGTCGGTCGCGTCGGGAGCCGGGATCGGCCTTTTCGACCTGGTGGCGATGAGCTTCAAGAAGGTCAATCCGGCCGTGATCGTGCGGAGCAAAATCATGGCCGTGCAGGCGGGGCTCGGCGATGCCACCGGCCTGACGTCGCAGGCCCTCGAGTCACACTATCTCGCCGGCGGTCGCGTGCCCCTGGTGGTCCAGGCGCTGATCGCCGCCAACAAGGCGAAGATCACCGAACTCGACTTCAAGCGCGCCGCCGCCATCGACCTTGCCGGGCGGAACGTCCGCGAGGCCGTGCAGACGAGCGTCTACCCCAAGGTGATCGACTGCCCGGGCAAGAACAGCGGCCGCGAGTCGCTTGACGCCGTCGCCAAGATCGGCATCCAGCTGAAGGTCAAGGCCCGCGTCACGGTGCGGACGAATCTCTACCAGCTCATCGGCGGAGCCACCGAAGAGACGATCATCGCCCGCGTGGGCGAGGGCATCGTCTCCGCGATCGGCTCCGCGGAGCGGCACACCGACGTGCTCGAGAATCCCGACGTGATCTCCAAGACCGTGCTGGCCAGACGGCTCGATGCCAACACCGCCTTCGAGATCGTGTCGATCGACATTGCCGACATCGACGTGGGCGCCAACATCGGCGCCCGCCTGCAGGCCGACCAGGCCGAGGCCGATACGCGGGTGGCTCGAGCCAACGCCGAGGGACGCCGGGCGATGGCCGTTGCGAAGGAGCAGGAGATGATCGCCGCCATCGAGGAGAGCCGCGCAGGACTCGTCGAGGCCGAAGCGGCGGTGCCCAAGGCAGTTGCGGAATCGCTCACCGAGGGCCAGATTGGCGTCTTCGACTATTACAAACTGCGGAATCTGCAGGCCGACACGGAGATGCGGCGAACGATCGCGTCGGGTGCCGGACCGGGCACCATCGGCGGTCAGCAGTAGTTTGCGGCGACGTTTGCCGGCAGCACACCTCACCAGCACGCGGACATGGGGCTCGTGATGATCACAGGCTTTTCACCGGCAGTCTTCGCCGCCGGCCTCGACTGGCTCGAGGGGCTCCTGCCCCTCGTGTTTCTGCTCTTCTGGGTCGTTTCGCAGGTCGTCAACGTGATCCGCAAGGCCTCGGGGGCCGGCGGGCCGCAGCCGCCGGAGCCCCTTCGGCCAAGACCGCCCCGCCTGCGGCCGGCAGCCGATGGAGACCCCGCCGCAGCACCTGGCGACGCGCGGATCGACCTCGAGCGGCAGATCGGCGAGTTTCTCCGGCAGTCTCGGAGTGGTCAGCCGACCGCGCAGCGTCCACCATCGCCGGCTCCGCCCAAGCCTCGTTCCACGTCTCGGCCGGCACGGTCGCCGAAGCCCGACGCCCCGCCCCGGCGTGCCGCGACGCCGCTGACACCGACTCCGCGAGACGCATCAACCGCCCAGCGGTCGATGGGTGGAACGCCGCAGGATGGCTCCGACGTTGGCAGGCATGTGCACGATGCCTTCGCCCACGATCTTCGCCACCTCGAGTCGCCGCTCGCGGAGCATGAACACAACATCGATGGTGCGGCCATCCGGCAGCCTGCGACCGCCGCAACGGAACTCGCCACGGCGGTCCGAAATCCGGCCACGCTGCGGCAGTTGATCCTGCTCCACGAAGTGCTCGACCGCCCAGTTGATCGCTGGTGACTCGCCGGCGAGGCCCACGGCCTGACGGCCGGTCGGCTGCTGGCATTCCCATGCTGTCACGGCCCGCCCCCGTCGCCATCCCCGCCGTAGGTTCCCCGGGCTGCCGCGGCGCTTCGGAAAACACCGCCGAAGAGGGGCTTTGGCGAGGGCCGGAAGCCTTGTTTTCCGCCCTCCCGAGAGGTGCCGAATTCGAGGCTTGAGTGGCTGCCCCGGCTGGTCTACAAGGGGTCTGGCAGGATTGCTCAGGCGATCCGAACGCAGCGCGTAGACGAGGACGCCCAAGCCTCGTCTACGCGCTTTTTTCGCCGCTTTTTCCGGCGGCGAACCGAGGCCTGTGTCCAAGGATGGATGCGGCAGACATGCGCTCTCTCACGCCCACTGCACTCGCGATCCATGGATGGTTGCACATCTCGGGTCGCGCAGCCCGACGCTGGGTCATTCCCCTCTGGTGCGTCGTGGCGATGACGGCGCGGGCCGACGCGCCTTTGGATGCCGAATCCACGCTGCCGGTCACGGTGCCGGTCGCCGCATCTCATACCTATCTTCGCTGTGGTCCGGGCGACGACTTCTATCCGTCCGAGCGGCTCGTGGCCGGGGCGGAGGTCGAGGTCTGGTCGATCGACGACTCTGGATACTGCGCCGTACGGCCGGTGCGGGGAAGCTACAGCTGGGTCTTGAGTCGTGACGTGCAGCGCGAGTCGACGGTGGCGGACGCCGGTGCGGCCACCGGAGTGGTCGTCACGGATGCCGCGGTGGCGCGGGTCGGGTCGCAGCTCAACGACCTGCGGCATGTCACACAGGTCGCGCTCGAGGCCGGCGAGCGCGTGACGATCATCGAGTCGGTGCGGATCGCCGAGGGCCGACATGCCGGCGACTGGCTGAGAATCGAACCGCCATCAGGGGAGTTTCGCTGGGCCCGCGGCGAGGATCTCGCCTTGCCCGCCGGGCTCATGCCTTCGCTGCCGGCAGCCGATGCGACCGGTGTCACCGGGCTGTCTGCGGCCGGGGGCGCGCTCGAGGCCATTCGCGATGCAGGCACGGCCGTCACGCAGGCCGTTGCCGAGTTCGACGCGGCTCCTCCCGGACAGGGATCGCCGATTCCCGCAGAGGCACCGAGCGGCATGGCCAGGCTCCTATCGGGCTGGCTGCCGCGGGGCACGAATGTCTTCGATCGCGCTGCGCCAACGCCACCGCCTGCAGTCAGCGCGGGGGCTGCCGCAGCCTCCGGAGACGAACTGGCCGACATCGATCTGGCCCTCTCGCTGGCCGTGACCGGCGGCAGCGAGTCGTGGAATCTCGAGCCCCTCAGGGAACGGCTCCGGCTGGCGTCTACGCGGGCCACATCGCAGTCGGATCGGACGCGAGCCCAGGCCATCGACGCCCGACTCTCGCGGTTCGAGACGATTCAGGGCCGGCAGCGGAGCATCGCGGCCGCTCCGACGCCCGACGCGGAGCCGCTGCACCTCGGTGGCATGTGGTCGAGCCTGTCGGCGCTGGGTTCACGGCCCGTGCGGCCCGGCGTGATGCCCGGCGGCCGGCCGGCCGGTGGTCAGCCGACGTGGACTCCTCCCGATCAGATGGAGACGACCGGGCGGCTGGCGACCGTGATCTCGCGCCGGCCCGACGCCCCGCGGTGGGCTGTCGTGGATGACAGCAACAACGTGCTCGCGTTCGTGGCGCCGAGTCCGGGCGTCAATCTGGGATCGCTCGTCGGCCAGCAGGTTTCGGTGCGCGGATCCCGAGGCTACATGC
>JBPCTA010000044.1:0-8731 GCA_051006595.1 Pirellulales bacterium | reverse complement strand
ATGTCGGTCGGAGCGGGGGCAGCGGCGGGCGGGTGAGAGTCGGCCATCGCGATGGTGGTGACGGCTTTGGCAGCGGGGCTGCTCGTAGCGAAGTCTGACAGTTGCCGAACCTTCGCGGTGACCAGCGAGATCGATCCGCGGCCGGCAGACGTTCCGGCGGAAGCATCTCCCTCGGACGAGAGCGGTCCGCCGTCGCCGGCTGCCGCCGCGAAACCGCCCGCTGCGGCGAGATCGGCGGCGGAACGGGGAGTGGCAGTCGCAGCGCTGGAGGCATGGCTTGGGTCACCGGCTGCCGCGGCGGTGGTGAAGGCGGCGGCTGTCTGGGCGGCGCGTGCCGCCGCGGCCACGAACGCAGCCGGTGGTTCAGGGCAGTCGAAGGTGGCGACGGGGCCGCTGTCTGCGCCAAGAACACAGCCGCTGGGCACATGCGAGATCTGCAGCCGCTTGGTGAGGTCTGCGGCGGCATCGACATCGACGAGCACCGGCTCAAAGCAGGCGGCGATCAGGGCTCCTGCCTCCGGACTGGCGAGAGTGTGCTCCACGAAGCGGTTCGATTCCGGGCTCCACGATGCCGTGAAGATCAGGAGCACGGGCTTGTGGCTGCCGCTGGCCGCGGCCTGTGCGGCGGCCAGATCGGGATGGCACTGAACGTCGGCCAGGACAGGGAGGGCCCCCACCATTGCCGACGCACACGCGACCACGCGGCACAGCCCGCGGGCGACGCTGGAAGCTTGATTCGTCATCCGGAACATCGCTTCGGTCTCGCTCAGGGAGTGGTCTGGGACGCGTTCCTTTTCGGGGTCCGGCGAGAGCGAAGCCCGCTTCGGATGCCGATCGGGAAGACCCTGCCTCTTGTATCGGTCGAAGTGGACGCATGGATTGCATGGAAAAACCCGTGGCGGCCGCATTTCCTGGGGAGGCGTCGCGCTGCGGTTCTCCCAGCGTTGCCCAGCCTGCCAGACCTCCCCGTCCGAACGGGGCCTCGACCGCGTTCTCCAGGGCATTTTCAGGCTTTCCACCGGGGTCCGTAGGCCTCCCTCCTTGACAAGCCGAACCCCTCCACTGATACTTCCACCGTCGTCTTGAACGGCGATTCCGGAACGAGCCTTGACGCCTTCCGGAGTGTTTGTCGCAGGAACTTCGTCTCCTACGTTTTTGGGGCGGATTGCGGCGAGGGGTTCGAGGGCCCGATGAGGTCCTGCCCGGATGGGTTCTTTGTAGCCCCGGGTCCACACGCCGCGATTGCGTTACCGGAATGTCGTTCCAGGATTCGTTCTGGGAACGTCACGTTTTCCAGGGTTTCCCGAGAGACCCGTTGCAGGAAGCTGAGTCATGCGACTCCTTCCCGTGAGAAAACGGCGGGTGTGGGCCGTAATTCCACCGCATTGAGTCCTGCGGGGCAGTCGTCCCCAGGTTGTTGGGCGGGTCGTCGAGAGGTCGTCGGTGGTGAGCGTGGGGCGGTTGTGTTTACCGCCTTGGCGCATTGGTTTTGTCGTTTTTCCGGCAGTTTTTTAGACGCAGGGTTTTGAGCATCCATGTCCAAACGCAGGCGATCCAGGGGGCGTTCCGGGGGGTACGGTGGCCAAGGCGGATTTGCACCGGGCGGTCAGGGGCAGGGCCCCGGCCCCGGTCCCGGTCAGGGGCAGGGGCAGGGGTACCAGGGTGGAGGCGGAGGCTACGGCCGTCGTCGTGGCCGATTCCGCCGCGGTGGCGGTGGCGGCGGTGGACCTCCGCCGGCCGGCGCGGGTGCCGTGGGCATGGACAGCGAGGGCATGCGGCCGCCGGAACTGGAGCCCGAAGTTTCCGAGAACGGTGAACCGATCCCGCTCGAGCCGGGCAACGGCGTCTTGGAAATGCATCCCAACGGCTACGGTTTTCTCCGCAGCGTCGAAACCAACTACACCCGCGAACGGACCGATCCCTTCGTGCCCGCCACGATGATCGAGCGGTATCGCCTGCGCGAAGGCGTCTATCTCAAGGCGCTGGTGCAGCCGGGCCGGAGGCAGCAGGGGCCGCGGGTTCGCGAGATCGAGGAAGTCGAGGGCATGAAGCCCGACGACTACGTCAACGTCAAGTCGTTCGACCAACTCACCCCGATCAATCCCGAAACGTGGCTGCGGCTCGAGACGGGACAGCAGCCGATCACAACCCGGGTCATGGATCTGCTCACGCCCCTCGGGAAGGGGCAGCGGGCGCTGATCGTGGCTCCGCCGCGGACCGGCAAGACCGTGCTCCTGCAACAGGTGTCGCAGGCCGTCTCGACGAATCATCCCGAGCTCAACCTCGTGATGCTGCTCGTGGACGAGCGGCCCGAGGAAGTGACCGACATGAAGAGGTCGGTGAAGGGGGAGGTGCTCGCGAGCAGCCTCGACTGCGATGTCGAGAGCCACGTGCGGCTCTCGCAACTCGTCGTCGAGCGGTGCAAGCGGATGGCCGAAACGGGCAAGGACGTCTTCTTGCTGATGGATTCGATCACCCGCATGGCGCGGGCCTTTAACAAGTGGGTCGGCAACACCGGCCGCACCATGTCGGGCGGCGTCGATATCAAGGCCCTCGACATTCCCAAGAAGCTCTTTGCCACGGCCCGCGTGTTTGAAGAAGGCGGTTCGCTCACGATCGTGGCGACGGCCCTCATCGACACCGGCAGCCGAATGGACGAGCTGATTTTTCAGGAGTTCAAGGGTACGGGCAACATGGAGCTCGTACTCGACCGGAAGCTCGCCGACCGTCGCGTGTGGCCGTCGATCGACATCTCTCAGTCGGGCACCCGTCGCGAAGAGAAACTGCTCGACCCCAACACGCTCCACGCCGTCAATATGCTGCGTCGCACGCTCTCCTCGATGCATCACGTCGATGCGATGGAGCAGCTCACGAAGCAGCTGGCGAAGTTCAAGAGCAACCGGGAGTTCATCTCGCTGATCGCGAGCTCCCGCGACGAGTAACCAGGCCCGTCAGGCAGGCTGCGCAGCGGGCGGTGCGTTCAGCCGCGCGGGGCTGTGGCGTTGAGGCGGCCGAGCCAGTAGGAATACTGGGGATCGCCGCAGCGAAAGGAAAACACCGCGTCGGGCAGCCGCTCCCCGGCAGCGCCTGCCGACTGCACGCGAACGAGGATCGCGCCGTCCGATCGCTTTTCGATCGTCAGCCGATCATCCGGAATGCTGCCCGCTGCGGAATGAGCAGCCGAATTCGCAGCCATGACCTTGGTCAATCGCGGGGAGGGAGGGGTGACCGAAGGGTAGGTGGTGTCGCAGGACTACCCTTTTCCGGGCATCATACGCCCGCTTGTCGGATGATGCCAGTATTCGTCGCCCGGGTCCTTCCCGCGGCCGGCGGTTGAAATCTCGGCCTCGGCGCTCGCATTCCCCCGCGGCGCGGGGTGCGGCTGCCGCGGCTTGCTATACTTCGCGTTCCCGCCCATCACCTCTTGGAGCATTCACGGGAATATGACGCCCTACGCGTCGCTCGCCGACGATTTCTACGTCAACATGAATCTGGCCACGGAGATGGAACTCCCGGCCCAGCGGGAGACCATCCTCCAGTATTTTGAGCGGGTGCAGAAGCGATTTCCGTCGATGCGGAAGTTCTACTGCCGCGATAAGCGCGACTACGTGCTCGAGGAAGACAAGGAGCAGGGCCGGTACCGGTGGGCTGCGGTGGAGACCAAGCGGCTCTGCTCCGGCCAGGTCAATCCGCCATCGCTGGACTCCGTGCTCGATCAGCACCGTCTGGTGCTGGATCTCGCCCCTGCCTTTCTCTCCGTGAGTCCGCTCGACTGCGAGGCGCTCGACGTGCTCTTCGGCTTCGATTTTGCCTACCGCGGCAATCACAATGCCTTGCTCGCCGAGGCCCTGGGTGTGGGGCCGGCTCTCGAGCGGTTTGGTGAGGGGCCCGGTGCGAAGGTCATCAACTACGAGCCATCCCTCACGATCGCCCTCGACGAAGACTGCCGCGTGCAGGTGAGGGTGAGCACCGAGACGAGGACCAACGCCTTCCAGGTTCGCACCGGGGAGTTCAACGAAGAGCAACTCAGCGTCTACGTGACCGCCCGTCAATATGGCAGCCTCGACTCCGACACGACCTATGTCGAGGCGATGGATCGGCTGGCCCAGCTCGCCCGTGAGGTCGTCGATACGTGCGTGGTCGAGCAGATCCTCCGGCCATTGGCCCGGACGATCGCGATGAAATAGTTCGCTGCTTCGAGAGGCAGTTCGAGAGGCAGTTCGAGACGCACCTCGGGACGAGCCCTCGCCGCCCCTACCGGCTGCGGCCGCCTCCGTCGGCGCCGCGGCCCGGCTTGTTGCGAGCGTCGAGGTTGCCGGCGATCACGATGCCGATCGCCTCGATCCAACTGGGCACATCAAGCACCGTGTTGAGTCCGCTCTCGATCAGGATTTCATCGTCCTCCGGAGCCCGCTGACGACGGCCGCCATCCTGGCCCATCTCGTCCTCGATGCCGAGGAAATCGAGGCCCTCGTCGTCTTCGTCATGACGTCCGGCCACCGGCGCGAAGTCGTCGCGTCGGCCCCTGGAAAACGTGGACGCGCGTGAGTCATCCGAACCTCGTCGCTGGCCGCCACGACTTCGCTGCCGGCCCTGGCCCGATTCCCGGGATCCCCCGGCGGCCCCGGCTTCGCCCCGTGAACGGCCCTCTCCTCGAGACCGACCTTCACCGCCCGAACGGCCTTCGCCTCGCGAGCGACCCTCGCCACGGCGGCGACGACGCCGGCCTCGGCCTTCGCCGCTCGAGCCTTCGCCCCCTTCACGCGGCTCGCCGGATCGTTCACCAGAACGCTCGCCGGATCGCTCACCCCGCGCCGTTTCCGGCTTCGGCTGATCACCCGTTCGCGGTGCCGGCCGCATGCCGTAGGCCGTGGGCAGCGGCTCGTCTTCGCCCTCGCTGCCGGCCGCACGGGGGGCGGCATCACGATTGTCACGAGCCGGTCGGTCAGCGGCATCACCCCGGCCTTCACCGACTTCTCCGGCGGTTCGGCTGCGGCCGCGGCCACCGCGGCGCCCACGCCGCCGCCGCCGCGGACGTCCCTCCGAATCTCGGTCAGAGCCGCGATCGTCGTCGCGGTCGGAGCCCAGCGGCTCACGGCGGTCTTCGCCTGCCACGCCTTCCGGCGCGGCCTCGATGCCGCCATCAAAACGCGTTTGAGAGGCTTCGCCGCCGCGGTCGCCAAACTCCGTTTCGCGGAAGCCGGCTGCGGCGGGCCGCGACCGCTCTGCATCGCGGTGGTCGTCACTGCGACGGTCGCCGTCGCGTCTGGGGCCGCGATCGCTCCGCTCGCCATCACCAACCGGTCGTAGCGTACCGGAATCGCCCTCGCCGACCGGTCCCCGGTCATCGTCGCGCCGGCCACGTCCGCGGCCACCGCGGCGTCCGCGACGGCGTCGGCCGCCCCCAGGACCGCGATCATCGTCACGACTTCGGGTGTCAGCGGCGTCGCCGTTCCCCTCACTGCGAGGCTCGCTTCGAACGTCATCCCGCGTTTCATGACGCGGTGCATCAACTGCACGGTCATCGTCGATGCGGGCCGGACGATCGCCTTCGACACGGCCAGACCGTTCGTGGTCACGGCGGCCACCGCGGTCGTCGTCAGTGCGTCGGGCCGGTCGCTCGAACCGGCGTTCATCGCCGTCCGGCAGGTTGTCGCGGCGGCGGTCGGCAGCACGTTCCCGGTCGCCCGCGGCAGGCTGGTTGGCCGGTGGCGATGGAGGACGTGACGGTCGAGCCGGCGGCGCGGGCTCGGCCGAGCCGGCCACCCCGAGTTCTGACGCGATTTGGTCCCAGTTGCCCGAGGCAACCGGTGGCTGAGGCGTGCGTGGCGGCTGCTTCGGCTTGGCGGCGGCCTGCGGCGGGCGGGAAACCTTCGGCTTTGGCGGCTCGTTGGCGGGCGCGGCGCCCAGCGATTCAGCAAGCGAGGCCCAGGGATCGTGCGAGTCGTGTTCCGACATCGGGGGTTCCAGTCGCGGTTTGGAATGGGGCGGCGACAGCGGAGTGCCGTCGGGCAACGCCCTCAGACCCCGGAGAATACCCGATTCGCCGGATGTGTGGCAGGTATGGGAGAAAACGAGGAGAGGCTACCCTTGGGGCTCAGCCAGCCCCCGGAGCGCCAGGATGACCGACTACCCGCTCGCCGACGTCGTTTCCGCCCAGTACCGAAAGTGGGTGTATCCCGAGCCGATCGTCGATCTGCCCGGCTGGCTCGCCGGCAACTGGCAGTGGTTCGACCCGGCGCACGCCCACCGGGCGTTCTGGCCGGATCGAGCGTATCGCCCCGACATGGACATCCTGATCGCCGGCTGCGGCACGAACCAGGCGGCCGTGTTCGCCCATACCAATCCCGCCGCCACCGTGACGGCCATCGACGTCAGCCGGCCGTCGCTCGATCACCAACGCTTTCTGCAGGAGAAGTACGGCCTCGCGAATCTCGAGTTGCATCTCCTGCCGATCGAGGAGGTCGGATCGCTCGGCCGCGACTTCGACCTCGTCGTTTCGACGGGTGTCCTCCACCACATGGCCTCACCCGAGGCCGGCATGCAGGCGCTCGCAAACTGCCTGCGGCCCGAGGGCGTGGCTGCGATCATGCTCTACGCCCGCTACGGCCGGATCGGCGTCGAGATCATGCAGGCGATCTTCCGCGAGATCGGGCTGACGCAAAACGAAGCCTCGCTGTTCACCGTGAAGGAGGCGATCGCGCTTCTGCCCGCCGATCATCCGGTGCGGAGCTACCTCTCGTTCGCCCCCGACCTACGGTTCGATGCCGGGCTGGTCGACACCTTCCTCCACGGCCGCGATCGCAGCTACACCGTGGACGACTGCCTCGACCTCGTCGCCTCCGCCGGCCTCGTGTTCCAGGGCTGGTTTTTGAAGTCGGCCTACGAGCCGCCCGTGCCAGCGAGCGGGTTTTACGCGGCGGTGGCGGCTCTCCCCGACCGGCAGCGGTGGGGCGTGATGGAGCGGATCAACACCCGCAACGCCTGCCACTTCTTCACCGCCTGTCGGGCCGACCGGCCACCGGCGAGCTACGCGATCGACCCCGCATCGCCGGCGGTGCTCGACGCTGTGCCGCACTTCCGCCATCGCTGCGGCCTCGATGGAGCCACGGTTTATCGCCACGATTGGCGAAATCCGCTCGAGGCTCCCCAGGCGGTCCTTGTGCGGCTCGTGGACGGCCGCCGGACGCTCCGCGAGATCGTGGCCGAGGCGGCGAACGATCCCGCCTGCTCCGGGCAGGATCCCGAGCGGCTTGCGACGCTCGCCCGCGCGCTTGTTCAATCACTCGTGAACCGTGACTTCATCGTGCTTGGGCTGAGGCCATGATCGAGTCCGCCGCGGTCCGCCAGGCGCTGACGCGCCGCGGCAGCCTCCGGGGCCAGCGTGATAGCATCTACGCCGCGACTTACGCTGACGGGCTCATTGAATCCTTGCGAGGCAAAACCATGGCGACCATGCACTTCCTCTCGGGCCTGCCGCGGTCGGGCTCGACGCTCCTGGCAGCGCTACTGCGTCAGAATCCGAGGTTTGAGGCCGGGATGTCGGGCCCCTTGGCCGGGCTCTTTGGCGCGCTCTTGGGCCAGATGAGCGCCCGCAACGAGTATTCGGTGTTCATCGACGACGCCAAACGCGAGCGGTTGCTCCGCGGGCTGTTCGACTCGTTCTACGCCGGCTGCAGCGCGGATGTGATTTTCGACACCAGCCGCGGCTGGTGCGGATGGATGCCCGCGATCGCCCGGCTATTTCCCGACGCCAAGGTGATCGCCTGCGTCCGCGATGTCTCGTGGATCGTCGACAGCATCGAGAAGCTCGTGCAGCGGAACGTCTTCAGCCCGTCGTCGATCTTCGGCTACTCTGCGGGCGGCACCGTCTATACGCGGGCCAATGCCGTGGTCGCCGCCGATGGGATGGTCGGCGGCCCCTACGACGCGCTCAAGCAGGCCTGCTACGGCGAGCAGCGCGACCGCCTGCTCCTCGTGCAGTATGAAACGCTCTCGACCGATCCGGCGCAGGTAATGCAAACAATTTATGAGTTCCTCGGCGAGCCGTTCTTCCCGCACGACTTCCTCAACGTCTCCTACGACGTCACGGAGTTCGACGAACGAGCCGGCACTCCCGGGCTGCACGCCGTCCGCGGGATCGTGAGGGCCGAGCCCCGCGAGACGCTGCTGCCGCCCGACCTCTTCAACCGGTTCGCCCGTGACGCCTTCTGGCGGGATCCCGAGCGGAAGCCCGCCGGGCTCCGCGTGGTGTGAGCCGCCCGCGCCTCTGCAAGGATTCGGAGGGCAGGCCTTGCGCCCAGCGACCGAAGAGCACCTTCGCCTCCAAGAGGGTGTCAAAGACTTCGCGGTCCAACAGCTCGTCTCGCAGTTTGCCATTGAAGCTCCCCACGTAGCCGTTCTCCCATGGCGATCCCGGCTCGATGGAAAGCGTTTTCAACCCGACGCACGAACAGATCGCTCAGCCGCTCCAGCACGTCCTCGCTCGTCAACGTGCGAGCCACGTCGATCGCAAGGCACTCCCGTGTGAACTTCTTCCCTCGTGGCGTCGTTTGCCTCCCTTGGTTTGCACCACCAGAGATTCTCGCTCTGAAAGTGGTGACGTTTAAGGGGGGCAGGTCAGTGGCCGAGAGTAGAATCTACCGCTCTTGTTGCGACGTGCTTCCAAGACGGTCTTTCAGTCTCTCCTGCAGCCCGACTTCCACTCGATGGGTCTCGTGCCATGACTCCG
>JBPCTA010000043.1:0-2520 GCA_051006595.1 Pirellulales bacterium | reverse complement strand
CGCCTTGGCTGAAGTGCTGGCGCGGGTCGAGGCGGCCAACGCCGGCCAGCCGATCACCTTCTTCGAGATCGTCACCGCTGCGGCCTTCGTCGCCTTCGCCGAGGCGCCGGCCGATCTGCTGGTCCTCGAAGTGGGCCTCGGCGGCCGGTTCGACGCCACCAACGTCATCCCCGCTCCGGCCGTGTCGGTGATCACCCCGGTGGACTATGACCACAAGGAGTTCCTGGGCGAGGACCTCGGCAAGATCGCCGGCGAGAAGGCGGGAATCATCAAGCGTGGCTGCCCGATCGTCTCGGGAGCAATGCAGCCCAGCAGCCGGCGGGTGATCGCCGCAACGGCCGCACGACGGCGCGCTCCGCTCTTGCAGCTAGGGCGGGATTTCAGCGCGATACTACAGCCGCCGTCAACGCCCGCCGACGTCCTCCTGGGATCATCGTTCGACCTGCAGCCACCGGGCCGAACGGCTCCGAAGCGGCGTTACCGGATCGCGATGGCGGGCCGACACCAGGTGGACAATGCCGCACTCGCCGTCGTCGCGGCCCTGCAGCTCGACGCCCGGGGCATGCGGATCGGTGATGCGGCCATTGCCCGCGGCCTCGCTCGAACCCGTCTGCCAGCCCGCATCGAGCCACGCGGTCAGCGGCCGCTGGTGATCGTCGATGCCGCGCACAACGTCGCCTCGATGCGATCCCTGCTCGAAACGCTCGACCCCGTGCTGCGAGCTCATAAGCCGCGGGCACTCGTGTTTGCGGCCAGCGACGACAAACAGATCGAGTTGATGCTGGCATCCGCTGCCGGACGCTTCAGTCATGTCATCGTCACCCGCTACCAGCGCAACCCACGGGCCTCATCGGTGGAGCGGCTGGTGGCGGCCTGCATCACCGCCCGGCTGCCGACTCCCGAGGTGGCGGCGACTCCAGCGGAGGCGGTGGCGCTCGCCCGATCACGCGTCGGAACGCGGGGCATCATCGTGATCGCGGGAAGTTTCTTCCTCGCCGCCGAGGTCGGGATCGGACTCCCTCCCGGACGGGGCCGCTGAGAACTCGCGGATGCCGCGGGCCAGGACGGTATCGATCTCACATGGAAGAGCCGTCGGAGCCGCTCGGCCGCCGGTGAACGGCACGCCGCCTGCGGCGTCACGAGCCCGACGCCACGCCGCCCAGCGGGCGTAGGATTCCGCCGTCGGCGTCAGCTCGAAGCCGGCGTCGGGCGAAACGCCCCACTCGGCATCGTCTCCATCGCCCGCGCGGCGATGGATGTTGGCCCGGCTCGGCCGCAGGTATTCGGACGTCGTCAGCTTGATCAGTCCGCGGTCATCCGACAGGGGAAGGATCGACTGCACGGTTCCCTTGCCGAAGGTGCGGCTCCCCACGATCGTGGCCCGACCTGCATCCTGGAGGCAGGCGGCCACGATCTCCGCCGCGCTCGCGGTGAGACCATCGACGAGCACCACCATCGGCACGCCTGCCAGACGCTGCCCGCTCGTCGCACGTCGAGATTCGAGAACCGCCCCCGGGTCGCGCGCGCCGATCGCCGGCCGGCCGCGGGTCTGAACGATCACACCTTCGTCGAGGAAGAGATCGCAGACCTCGACGGCGGCAGTCAGCAGGCCGCCCGGATTGCCGCGAAGATCGAGCACCATGGCCCGGACGTCGCCCTTCGCGACGATGGAATCGACCGCCGCGGCGAGTTCCTCCGCCGTGCGCTCGCCGAATGCGGTCAGGCGTGCATAAGCAACCCTCGGAACTCCCTCGATCATCCAATCCCATTCGCCGTTCGGCAGGCGACGGTCGCCGAGCACGCTCTCCGTCTTGATCACCTCCCGCACCAGCGTCACATCGCGGCGGGTGATCGCGGTGGGAGCGGCTGCAGCCGGGTCGAGCGTCGGCACCGCGGTCTCGTCGCAGCTGGCCACTCGCACCACGACGCTCTCGCCGGGCTTCCCGCGGAGCCGGCCGACAATGTCCCGCAGGGAAAGCCCCGCCGTCCGCTCGCCGTCGATCGCCTCGATGCGGTCGCCGCACCTTACGCCTGCACGCCAGGCGGGTGAATCAACCACGGGGGAGGCCACGACGGGCTCGCCGCTCGCTTCGTCGATCGAGAGTTCCAGCCCCACGCCGCCGAAGCTCTGGTCGAGCACCGCCTCGAGGTCGGCACGCCCGTCTCCCCGAATGAAGGCCGAGTGTTCGTCGAGCCGGGACATTGCGGCATCCACCGCGGCATCGAAGAGCTCATCGCCGTCAACGCGATCGAGGTACGACGACTGGATGACCGTGAGAACCTCCCCGAACCGGCGGCCGGCCGCCGACCGCTCCCGCGCGACATAGGCGGCGGCGCAGGCCAGGCAGATCACGACGAGGAGGATGGCGTTGCGTTTGGGCACGGATGGTGGCGGGTTTCAGTGGATCCTGTGAGCGATGTCGGCCACGGGCAGGAGAAGCGGGCCGCGGGAAAACACGAATCCCTTGGGGATGACGGTCACGCCTTCGGGGGAGACTGTCAACCCCAGTGCCGAGTCCT
>JBPCTA010000042.1:0-4602 GCA_051006595.1 Pirellulales bacterium | reverse complement strand
GCAATATCCTTGTCGATCGCTCGGGCGATCCCAAGGTGATCGATTTCGGCGTCGCCCGGTCGATCGACGGAGAGCGGGCCGACGCGACATGGATGACCCGCTCGGGCGACGTGGTGGGCACGCTGCGCTACATGAGTCCGGAGCAACTCGGCCTCGACGGTGGGGATGTGGACGCCCGCAGCGATGTCTATGCGCTCGGTCTGGTGCTTCACGAGCTCCTGACGGGCTCGCTTCCCTATGACATGAGCGGCAAGTCGGTTGGAGAGGCGGTGCGGGTGCTGGGCGATCCGGCACCCATTCCGACCGCACCACTCGAGCAGGCGTTGCGTGGCGACGGCCATCTCAGTGGCATCGATGCCCGGGCCTTGGCCACGATCGTGGGCACATGCCTGGAAAAGCGGCCTGTCAGCCGCTATGCGTCTGCTGTGGAACTGGACGCCGAGTTGGGCCGCTGGGAGGCGGGCGACCCGATTCTGGCCCGGCCTCCCACGTCGTTCGAGTCGGTGATGCGGTTCACCCGCCGGCATTGGGCGGCCTCGCTCGCCGCGGCGGGCATCCTGGCATCGCTCATCGCCGCGACGACGGGCATCTCCTTCTTCTATCTGCGTGCGGAGCGGGAACGTGAACTGGCCGACCGGGCCCGGCTTGTGGCCGAGCAACGCGAGGAGGAAGCGGCCCAGCAGGCCGCGGCCGCTCGGTCGCAGCTCTACATCTCGAACATCCTCTTGGCCGCCGAGGCCCGTGACCGCGACAACGTCGGTGAAGCCTCGCGATTGCTCGATGCGGCGAGAGCGCTCGTGGACGATGCCGGCACGACGCGTCCAATCGAGCTCGATTGCCTCGCGGCGTCGCTCGATGAGTCGGTGCATCGCTGGGCCGGCAGCGCCGGAAATGTGACCGCCGTGGCGTGGTCGCCCGATGACAGGCGGCTTGCGACCGGCGCCACCGACGGCACCGTGCGACTCCTCCCGGCACGCGACGGCGTGGGAATCGGCGGCGAACCGCTCGTGCTCGAAGGACACGAAGGCACCGTCTGGGTGGCGGCGTTCTCGCCGGATGGTGAGGTGGTTGCCACAGCGTCTGCCAAGGGCGACGTGCGGATCTGGAATGCCGCCGAGGGACAGCTCGTGAAGGTGCTCGAAGGCCATGATGGTGCCGTCTATGCAGCCAGCTTCTCGCACGACGGCCGCTGGCTCGCCACAGGATCGCGCGACCGCACCGTGCGGATCTGGAACACCGAGAGCTGGGAGGTGCGGCTGGTTTTGAACGGTCATCAGGGCACGGTCTTCGGGGCGAGTTTCTCCCCGGACGATTCCCTTTTCGCCACCGCATCGGCCGACCGCACCATCCGGCTCTGGGATACGGAGACGGGCCACGAAAGGTCGGTGCTGACCGGCCACGAGGGCCGGGTTTTCAGCGTGGCGTTTTCGCCAACGGGCAGCGTGATAGCCAGCGCCAGCGACGACGGCACGGCCCGGCTCTGGGATCCCGACGGGGCGAGCGTGGCGACGCTCAAGCACGCCTTCCGTGTCAACGGCGTGGCATTCATCGGGAATGGCGATCGCCTGGCGACCGCTTCGGGTGACGGCGTGCTGCGGATCTGGAGCACGGACTCTGCCGCCGAGGTCGCCAGGCTTCGCGGCCACACGGGCCCCATCTGGTCGGTGGCGGCGGCGGCCGGCACGGCCTGGGTCGCCACGGGATCGGCCGACGGGAGCGTGAGGGCGTGGGATGCGGATTTCGACGTGGCTCCGCTCGTTCGCGGCAGCGGCCGAATGCTGGCGGTCGGCTACGCGCCGGATCAATCCCTCGTGGCCACCGCGTTGGCCGACTCGACGGTCATGCTGTGGGACGCGGCCACGCTCCGTAGCCGGGGCGTGCTTCGCAAGGCGGTGGGCCGCGTGAACGACGTGCAGTTCTCTTCCGATGCCGGCACGGTCGCCGGAGCCTGCGACGATGGCACCGTGCAGTTGTGGGATGCCAAGACGTGCGAGCGGCGGAGTTGGATCAAGCCGCACGAGCGGCGAGTCTACTCCGTGGATTTTTCGCCCGATGGAGGACAGCTGGCCACGGCCGCGGAGGATCGGACCGTCCGGATCTGGAGCCTTGTGGAGGGGAGGGCGGTGGGCGAACCGCTCAAGCATCCGGGGCGGGCGTTCTGTGCCGCCTACTCGCCGGACGGATCGCTGCTGGCAACCGCGTGTGAAGATCGGGTCGGGCGGGTCTGGCGCGTGACCGACGGCAGGGAGATCTGCACGTTCCCGAACCACGAAGGGGCCGTCAACTGGATCGCGTTCTCCGCTGATGGGCTGCTCGTGGCGACGGCGTGCTCGGATGGGGCCGTGAGGATCTGGAAGGCCGACGGGGGCCAACTGGCGGCTGTGCTGACGGGACCGTCGCGGCAGATCTGGAAGGTCGCCTTCTCCCCCGACGCGCGGCGGGTCGCGGCCGTGTCGGCCGACGGCACCGCCCAGATCTGGGACGTGTCGTCGGGAAGGGCCGCGCCCATGCTTCGCGGCCACACCGACCAGGTTTGGGGCATCGCCTTCGCACCCGACGGCCGCTCGCTGGTCACGGGGTCGTGGGACGGTACGGCACGAGTCTGGGGCGTGAGCGTCGCCGAAATCGCCAGGCAGCGGTCGCTGGCTCAGGCCGAGGCGAGCACGTCGTCGAGCGTTTTCTGGAGCACGCCGGCACTCGCCTTGAGGGCCTGCATCTCCTTCGGCCAGAGTTCGATCTCGAGCGTCTTCTCCGCGCCCGAGCGACCCACGACGGTGGGCACGGACAGGGCGACATCCCGGATGCCGTAGCAGCCGGTTTGCACGGTCGACACCGGCAGCAGCCGCTTCGCGTCGAGCGTGATCGCGTGGATGACCTCGGCGATCGAGACGCCCACGGCGAATCCGGCGCCGGTCTTTTTCTTGATCATTTCAGCGCCGGAGGTTTTCGTCCGCTGAAACACGTCCGCGGCGAGCTTGGGCGTGAACCCCGGGTACTTCTCGAGCGGCAGGCCGGCGACACTGGCGCTGCTCCAGACGGGCACCATGCTGTCGCCGTGTTCGCCGAGGATCATGGCCTGCACCTGCGTGGCGGGGGCCTTGAGATTCAGGGCGAGGAGACTGCGAAACCGGAGGGTGTCGAGCAGCGTGCCGAGGCCGATCACGCGGCCCTTGGGCAGGTCGAGTTCCTTCTCGGCGAGGAAGGTGAGGATGTCGACCGGGTTGGAGACGACCAGCCCGATGGCATCGGGCTTCATGCCATTCGCCTTGATCTCGCCCAGGATCGAACGGAACAGCACGACGTTGCGGTTGATAAGCGCCAGCCGGCTCTCGTCGGGCTTCCGCCGCAGGCCGGCCGTAATGCAGATCACGTCGGCGTCGGCGAGGGCCTCGTAGCCCCCCGCATGAATCACCTGGTCGGCGATCGCCGGCGAGCCATGCAGCAGGTCGAGCGCCTGGCCATCGGCCAGATCGGCGTTGGCGTCAACGATCACGATGTCGTGCACGAGGCCGCCGACCTGGAGCGCGAAGCCCGCCGAGGAGCCGACAATCCCACCGCCGCCGATGATGCCAACCTTCATATGATCGCGATCCCTTTCAGGGTGATGGTTCTTCGGAGCCGATCAGGCCGCTGCGATGCCGAGTTGCTTGCAGACCTGCTCGGTCACGACCTTGACCAGCGCCTCGTGATCGAGGCCGGCGGGCAGGACCGATCGCGTGGCGTTTTCCGGATCGGCGCCCATCGGGGGCGGGGCGTCGAAGGCCTTTCGCGTCACGCCGGTCGTGCCCCAGCTGGCACGGAAGACATCGTTGGCGCAGATGTCGCAGTTCTCCATGTTCTTCTCGAGCCGCGGGTCGGTATAGCCCCAGCCGGCCTTGAGATCGAGCAGTTCCTTCGTCTCCTGCTTGGTCAGGTAGGTCACCCGGCCGAGGTCCTTCGAGAGCATCAGGATCCGGCAGTAGGCGTCGAGGATCTCCGTCCACCAGTAGGCCTTCTCAACCGTCTCGCCGAAGCTGACGGTGCCGTGGTTGGCGAGGATCACGACGTTCGCCTGCTTCACGAACGGCTTGACGGTGTCGGCAAACTTCTGGCCGCCAGGGGTCTCGTATCGCGTGATCGGCACGTCCCCAAGAAACACCTCGACCACGGGGAGCACGCACTGCGGGATCGGCTCCCGGGCCACGGCGAAGGCGGTGGCATGGGGCGGGTGGCAGTGAACGACCGACTTGATGTCGGGCCGCTCCTTCATGATCGTGAGATGGAGGAGGATCTCGCTCGACCGCTTGCGATTGCCGCCGATCTGCCGGCCTTCCATGTCGACGATGCAGAGATCGGAGGGCTTCATGAAGCCCTTGGAGATCATCGTCGGGGTGCAGAGCACCTCGTTGGGGCCAAGGCGAAAGGAGATGTTGCCGTCGTTGCCGGCGGCGAAGCCCTTGTTGTAGATCCGCCGGCCGATGTCGCAGATCTCTTCCTTGAGTTGATTGAGCGACTTGTCGGTGGTCTTCGGGGTAATGGTCGCCATGGATGCTCCTTCTGGTGGCTCGGGGGCTGGGGTGTCGATGATCAGTGGTCGGTGGGAAAGACGGCGGTCGCGTCATC
>JBPCTA010000041.1:0-9693 GCA_051006595.1 Pirellulales bacterium | reverse complement strand
ATCGTGATCTGGGCGCGGCGGAGCGCTGCCGGCAGCCGCGCCTCGACCTCCGCCACGAACGCGCTGCGAAATTCGTCGATCTTGCCGTCCGCGACCTGCAGTCCGGCGGCGGCCGCGTGGCCACCGCAGCCGAGAAGATGACGCTCGCAGGCCTTGACCGCCGCGAGCACGTCGAAGCCGGGCACGCTCCGCACGCTGCCCGTCGCCGGCCCGCCCTGCAGCGGGTCGCGAGCGATCATCACCACCGGCCGGTGCCACCGCTCGGCGAGCCTTCCGGCCACGATCCCGATCACCCCCTTGTGCCAGCCCCGATCGGCGAGCACGACGGCCGCATCGGCATCGGTGTCGAACTGCTCCTTCGCCTGCTTGGCGGCCGCGAGCTGCAGGCTCCGCTCCTCCGTCTCACGCTGCGCGTTGAGCTCGTGAAGGTAGTCGGCCAGCGAGGTTCCGCGGGCGATGTCGTCCGTCACCAGGAGCTCGATGCCGTTGGCCGCGGTCGCCATGCGGCCAGCGGCGTTGAGCCGGGGGCCGAGCTTGAAGGCGATGTCTTCGCTCTCGAGTCGCGAACGCTCGGCGAGGCCGGTGACTTCCAGCAGCCGGGCCATCCCCGGCCCGCCTCGGAGCCGCAGATTCTCGATGCCGTGCTTGACGAACAGTCGGTTTTCGTCGACGAGCGGCATCACGTCGGTGACCGTGCCAAACGCCGCCAGGCCGATGCCGCGGAGGAGCGCCTCGCGAAGCCGGGGTGTGACCTTGCTGGCACCGCTGGCCCGGGTGGCGATCGCCCACGCGAGCTTGAAGGCCACGCCGGCTCCGCAGAGTCCGCCAAACGGATAGGAGGTGCCCGGCAGTCGCGGGTGCACGAGGACGTCGGCCTCCGGAAGCGACTCCGCAAAGTTGTGGTGATCGGTGATGATCAGCTCGAGGCCCAGGTCGCGGGCATGCCGCGCCTCGGCCACTCCCGTGATCCCGCAGTCGACCGTCACGACGAGGCTCGTGCCCTGCGCGGCGAGCGTGGAGAGCGCCTCGGCGTTGAGACCGTAGCCCTCCTCCTGACGGCTCGGCACATACCACGTGGGCTTCGCATCGAGAGCCTCCAGGCAGCCGATGAGAATCGCGGTCGCGCACATGCCGTCGGCGTCGTAGTCGCCGTAGATGGCGATCGGCCGTCCGGCCCGCACGGCGACCAGAATACGGTCGGCCGCCTCAGGCACACCGGGGAGTGTTTCGGGA
This sequence comes from Pirellulales bacterium, assembly GCA_051006595.1. Classification (GTDB taxonomy): domain Bacteria; phylum Planctomycetota; class Planctomycetia; order Pirellulales; family UBA1268; genus QWPN01. The sequence goes on along the minus strand of JBPCTA010000041.1, from coordinate 8,460 downwards.
TCGCGAAGGTCGGCGAGCGTGCCGGTGAGAAACGCCTTCACCGCGGCGGGGTCGGTCACGCCCCTCGCCACGAGCAGGCCGGCGACGATGCTCGAGACATGCGCTGTTCGCTCCAGAGACGCCACCGCGGCGGGATCGTGCGGACGGAGGTGCCAGCGTTTCGGCATCGTGGGCATCCCTTCCACAGGACTTGGGCGAGCGAAGACACGGGAGACAGGTGCAGGCAAAGGGCACGGGCGACGCCCGCGAATCCAGCCGCTGGAGAGCCACGAGTATAGGCCCGCTAACCACGCTATAGTATCGGCCATCCCGAGGAGGCTCCATGGTCATTGCCGATATCCCGCTGCCGCGACTGTCCAGCAAGCCGAAGCGCGATGACGTGGCCGCCGATCGCGTGCTCTGCGAGTTTTGCACGGCCAAATGCTGCCGCTACTTCGCGCTGCCCCTCGAGACGCCGACCACGCGAGAGGAGTTCGAGTACATCCGCTGGTTTCTCCTCCACGACCAAGCCACGGTCTTTACGGAAGAGGGCGAGTGGTACGTCTGTGTGCACACCGTCTGCAAACATCTGCAGGACGATCACCGCTGCGGGATCTATGAGACGCGGCCGCAGATCTGCCGGGAATACACCACGAAGGATTGCGAGTACGAGGACGACTGGGTCTACGACCAGTATTTCGAGACGTGCGAGCAGGTCGAGGAATACATGGACGCCGTTCTCGGCCCGGGCGGCCTGTTCGTCGGCGATGGTCGCAAGAAGAAAAACCGTGCAACGTCGATCCGTAGCGCGAAGCCGCCGCTGCTCCCCATCGTTTCATGAGTGACCCCCGCACACTCATCGAGCCCCGCACGCTCAAGGGCTTCCGTGACCATCTGCCGGCACAGGCCCTCGCGCGGGAGCGGGTGCTCGACGTGGCCAGGCGGATCTATCGGTCGTATGGCTTTGCCCCAATCGACACGCCGGCGCTCGAATACCTCGAGGTGCTCACCGGGAAGGGGAGCGAGGAGACCGACAAGCAACTCTACCGCTTCAAGGATCATGGCGGTCGAGACGTGGGCATGCGGTTCGATCTCACCGTGCCCTTCGCGCGGTTCGCCGCCCAGCACGTGCACGACCTCGGCCTGCCGTTCAAGCGGTATCACATGGCCACCGTCTGGCGGGGCGAGAACACGCAGCGCGGACGGTATCGCGAGTTCATGCAGTGCGATTTCGACACGATCGGCACGACCAGCCCGGTCGCCGACCTGGAGATGGTGCTCGTCGTGCACGACCTCCTGGCCGCGATCGGGATCGAGCGGTTCACGATCCGGGTCAACGACCGGCGGGTGCTGACGGGCATCCTCGGGCGACTCGGCCTCACGGAGCGGTCCACTGACGTGCTCCGCAGCCTCGACAAACTCGGCAAGGCCACTCCCGAGGCGGTCGCCGCCGAGCTGACCGCGCATGGAGTGGCGGCAGACGCCGTGGCGGCGCTCCTCGAGATGGCCGGCCTGAGCGGCACTCCCGAGCACGTGCTGCAGCGGCTGGCCGCGCTCGTGGGCGACTCGGAGCAGGGCAGGGTGGGCGTGGCGGCGCTCACCGGGATCATCGCCGGGGCGCGTGATGCCGGCGTGGCCGACGGCCGCGTCGCGATCGATCCGTCGATCGCCCGCGGGCTCGACTACTACACGGGCATCGTGCTCGAGAGTTTTCTCGCCGACCTGCCAACGCTCGGCAGCATCTGTTCCGGGGGCCGCTACGACAACCTCGCCGGCCTCTATACGAAGCAGTCGCTTCCGGGCGTCGGAGCTTCGCTCGGGATCGACCGGCTGCTCGCCGGGCTGGAGGAACTCGGCCGCGTGTCTGCCGTCGAGACGCCGGCGGAGGTGTTTCTTGTGCACTTCGACGAGCGGCACATCGGCGACTACCTGCGGATCGCGTCCGCCATCCGGGCCGGCGGCATGGCGGTGGAGTTCTTTCCCGAGGCGAAGAAGGTGGGCCAGCAGCTCAAGCTCGCCGCCAAGCGGGGTTTTCCCGTCGCGGTCGTGATCGGCAGCAATGAGTTTGCCGCCGGCACCGCGCAGTTCAAGAATCTGGCCACCCAGCAGAGCACCACGATCGACTGGCACGGCGATCTGCATGTGCTGGTGGATGCGATTCATTCCCTGCTCGAGGCCGCCCGCCACGCGTAGCGGCGGCAGCCGTTGCATCCGGGGCCGATTGGCATAGGCTGGCCGCGGGGTTTTGTCCGCACGTTCTCCGAAGGGGTTTTGACCATGGCGCGTTCCGAACTGGCACACGAGGCGGCTCCGTCGCGGTATCGCTGGGTGATCTGCGGGCTGTTGTTCTTGGCGGCTGCCATCAACTACATCGACCGCCAGGTGATCGGCATTCTGAAGCCGACGCTCCAGGAGCAGTTTCACTTCGACGAGCGCGACTACGCGGCGATCGTGTTCACCTTTCAGGCCGCCTACGCCGTCGGGCTCCTGCTGGCCGGCAACATCATGGACCGGATCGGCGTGAGGCGGGGCTTCGCCCTGGCGGTCATCATCTGGAGTATCGGCGCCGTCGCGCATGCCGCGGCCGATTGGCTGCCATGGCTCCGCATCCCGACGCTGTCGATCGATCCGCCGGCGATCGTGCTGCTCGGCGGCGCCACGGCGGGCTTCGCCCTCTCGCGGCTGGTGCTCGGCCTGGGTGAGGCGGGCAACTTTCCAGCGTCGATCAAGACGGTGGCCGAGTGGTTTCCCAAGAAGGAGCGGGCGCTCGCCACAGGCATCTTCAACTCGGGCACCAACATCGGGGCCCTGCTCACGCCCCTGATGGTGCCGTGGATCACGCTCAACTATGGGTGGCAGTGGGCCTTCATCGCCACGGGCGTGCTCGGCTTCGCGTGGGTGGTGTGGTGGTTCATCTCGTTCCAGCAGCCCGAAGAGCATCCGCGGGTCAACGCGGCGGAACTCGCCATCATCCAGAGCGACCCGCCGGAGTCCACCGTCGCGATTCCGTGGGGTAGCCTGTTTCCGCACCGGCAGACTTGGGCCTTCGCGATCGGCAAGTTCCTCACCGATCCAATCTGGTGGCTGTATCTCTTCTGGGTGCCCGACTTCCTCAAGCGAAATCATGGCCTCGACCTCAAGACCATGGGGCTTCCCCTGATCGTGATCTACCTCGTGGCTGATGTCGGCAGCATTGGCGGCGGCTGGCTATCGTCGCATCTCCTGAAGCGGGGCTGGTCGACCAATGCGGCCCGCAAGACGGCGATGCTGATCTGTGCCCTGGCGGTGGTGCCCATGCTGCTGGCCGCCCAGGCCAAGAGTCTCTGGGTGGCGGTGGCCCTGGTCTCGATCGCCGCGGCGGCCCATCAGGGCTGGTCGGCAAACCTGTTCACCCTCACCTCCGACATGTTTCCCAAGCGGGCGGTCGGCTCGGTCGTCGGGATCGGCGGCATGGCAGGCTCGATCGGCGGCATGCTGATCGCGCTCGTCGTTGGCGAGATTCTGCAGAAGACCGGGAGCTACGTACCGATCTTCGTGATGGCGGCTTCGGCCTACCTCGTGGCACTGCTCGTCATCCAGGTGCTGGTGCCCCGGCTCCAGCCGGCCGATCTCGACGGCTCAGGGACTGCCTGACGGGCGTCCTGACGGACCCGGAAATTGCTTCTCGAGCGCGGCGATCGCATCCGCCACGGCCCGGGCGTCGTCCGGGCGGTCTGCCTTGTCGTGGGCGATGAGCCGCATCACCAGGCTGCAGACGTCGCGGGGAACGTTTGGAGCGGCCTCGTGCAGCGGCTGCGGTGTGGCCTGCGCGATCGCCGTCAGCACCGCGGTCAGCGAGCGGCCCTCGAAGGGGAGACGATTGGCCAGGAGTTCATAGAGGATCACGCCGAGGCCGAAGAGATCGCTCTTGGCGTCGATCGCTCCGTTGTCGATCCGCTCGGGAGGCATGTAGGAGGGCGTGCCGACGAGAGAGCCGTCGAGGGTGAGCGCCGTGGCGGCCGTATCGATCGTGCGGGCGAGGCCAAAATCGATGATCCGCACGCTCCGAGATTCGCCCTCGAGAAAGACGTTGGCAGGCTTGATGTCGCGGTGCACGACGCCGCGGCGGTGGGCCGCCGCGAGCCCTTCGGCAATCTCCCGTCCGATCCGCAGCACGTCGGCGATCGGCAGGGGGCCGGTGATGTCGCGTTCGGCGCGAAGGGTGCGGCCTTCGAGGAGTTGCATGACGATATAGGGAATGCCGTCTTGCTCTCCCACCTGATGGACCGTGAGCACGTGAGGATGCTCGACCGACGCCACCGACCGGCTCTCGCGGATGAACCGCTGTCGGGCCGCGGGATTGCCCGCGTATCGCGGACTCATCACCTTGATCGCAACGCGGCGGTCGAGACGGGCGTCGTGGGCGAGATAGACCCGGCCCATGGCGCCCCGGCCGATCAGGCCAAGCACCTGGTAGCCACCGATCATCGCCGGCAGGTTTGTGAGAATGCCGGGATCATCAGCCGCTTCTTCGGCATCGATGCCTGGCGTGCTCAGAATCGTGCCGGTCAGGGGCGAATGCGAAGGATGCGTGTCGCCGTGCTCCCGGCGGATCACAAACGAGCAGAAGGGATCGCCCCGCAGCATGCAGCTCGGTTCTTCGGTCGTGATCTGCTCGTCGTAATGGGCCGCGAGTCCGCGGATCAGCCCGGTGGCCAGCAGGCAGAGCCTGCGCTTTGAGGAGTAGATGAGATGGAGTTCGTCGGGCGAGGCCCGAAAGGCCTCCAGCACGGGAGGCGTGGCGCCTGGGTTCGTGGTCCGCACCATGCTGTGGATGATCGTCTCGGTGTGTTCGATGAGGTCGAGCGTGCGCCAGTCGGACTCGACCAGAGAACCGGCCACCTTCACGAGATGGCCCGCGAGAAACTCTCCGAAGGCGGTGACGATCTCGCCCGGGGGTTTCCCGGCGGAATCGGCAAGCGATGCGAGCATGGCCACTGCGTCGGCGTCGGGATAGACGCCGGACGGCAGGTGTGTCTGGCCTGCGAACCCAACATCCGCAGCCTGACCGGCACGCGAGGCCGAGCCAGCCGGATACCGTTCGGCGAACTTGTGGAGAAAAAAGAAGATCAGTCCATGCACGGCGACGACCCTGGCGCGGAATGGACCGACGCAAGACTGATTATGGGCCAACGAGGGAAGAATGAAAGCGGCGGGCCTGCATGACGGCGGGGTCGCCGCTGGTGCGGTCATCGGGGCAGATGCGGCGACGATAGAGGGCGAGGCCGTGGACGGCGTGGTAGAGACCACCGCACTCCACGTCTACGTCTTCCGTCTGCTCGAGGAGTGTCACGAGCCGGTCGGCCGCGCGGGTCACCCACGGCTCCGCGAGCCGCTCGTCGTCGAGGGCCACGGCCAGCACCTCGAAGACATGGCCGGTGGCCGCCAGCTTTGCGAACACGTCAGGCGAGGTGCCCGGCCGGTCGAAATAATGGATCGAGAAACTGCCGTCCGGCTGCTGAAACCGTCGGGCACGGTCGATGCAATCGTCGAGGACCGCCGCAGCCTCGGCCCAGGCCCCCGACGGTTCGCCGTTCGTCGCTCGGCCATGGGCGTTGATCGCCGCGGCGAGTCCGTAGAGACGATGCGTGCCTCCGCAGGCGGCGGAGATAATGTCGGCGCCGGCCTCCATCCGCACCACGCGCTCGGTCGTCCACGTCTCTCCGGAGCCGCTCGTCCAGGCGGCGTCATGCGGCAGCCAGGCCGCGAGCGCCATGAGCGTCCATGTGGCCTCCTGCCCCGGACGGATGTCGTGCTGCGCCTGAGCGAGCAGGTCGAGGAGCGTGAACTGCCGACCGCCAACGACCAGCGGCGTGTCGAGCGGAATGCCACCGGCCAGGCCACCGTCGTCGGTCGCGATGCCGCACTGCGACAGATAGCCGAGCCACTGGTCCGGGTGGCCCTGTCCCATCGTGCTCCCCTCTTCGACGACGGCGATCACGCCTGGGTCGCCGCGGCGGAGCTTCCAGCCAGTGATCGGTCCGCCTCCGAGCAGGTGGTCGAGGGCCGGCACGGTTCGCCCCTTCACGGCGACGGGAAAGGTGGGGCCGAAGGCGAGAATCCCATGCACCACCTGCCAGGCGCCCTGCACGCCCGCATCCAGGAGCCGGCGGTCGCGGGCGTGGACGATGACGGCGTCGATCCGATCGCAGAGCGAGGGGCGATCGACCGCCGCCGACGGTGTTGCCGCGGTCCCGCTGCCGGTTCCGGCGACCGTGCCGCCGCATCCCGGAAGGCCAATCGCCACGGCAAGCAGGCCACAGGCCGCCGCAAACACACGGCCCCACGACGGTCTCGGGGGAACAAACGGGCTGGATGTTGCGTAGTGCATGAACACGCCGAACGACACGCCGGCGAGTCGCCCGCCGGCAAGGCTCCTAGAATAGTCTCGCTGGCGGGTGTCTGCCGTGGCGGGCCGAGGCGGCTCGTCCGGCCGCTTCAGGAAATCCCGTTCGACGACACGAGCAAAACCGAGGTCAGCACGGCCATGCCAGGTTTCTACTTCGACCCTTACTACATGCTCTGGATCGCCCCGGCCATGCTCCTGGCCATGTGGGCCCAGTGGCGGGTGCACTCCGCATTCGCGGCTGCTTCGCAGCAGCCCGCGGCGCTGACCGGAGCCGCTGCCGCCCGACACATCCTCGACTCGGCCGGTGCCACCACGATCGAGATCGAGCCGGTGCCCGGACAGTTGAACGACCACTATGATCCGCAGGCGAAGGTCCTGCGGCTCTCCGAGCGGGTATATGGGGAGCGGACGCTGGCCGCGGTCGGCATCGCCGCCAACGAGGCCGGCCATGCCCTCCAGGACGCGCACGGCTACTCGCTGATGGCCGTCCGCAACGCTGCCGTCGGCGTGGCGAACTTCGGCAGCGGCCTCGGGTTCTTCGTGTTCATGATCGGCCTGGCGATGTCGCTCTCGGCCGTTGCCTGGCTGGGCATCATCCTCTTTGCCGGCACCGTCTTCTTCCAGCTGGTGAACCTGCCGGTGGAGATTGACGCCAGCAACCGCGCCAAGGCCCAACTCGTCGATCTCGGCATCGTGCCGGCCTCCGACATGCCGGCGGTCAACAACGTGCTCAACGCCGCGGCCTGGACCTATGTCGCCGGCACGCTGCAGAGCATCCTCACGCTGCTCTACTACGCCAGTTATCTCGTCGGCGGTTCGAGCGACTCCGACGGCTGAGGCCGATGGTCCGGCGTCAGTGATTGAGCGAGTAGAGCAGCACGTTGATGGCGATCTTCTCGGCGTCTTCGCGGCCGTATCCGGTGCACTCCATAGAGTTCTGCTTCTCAAGCGCACATGAGAGGTCGTAGGGCGAGAAGATCACCGCCCAGCGGTCGCCGATCCGCACCCCTTCCAGCTTCGGCGGGATCTCCCGCTTGCGGACGCCGAGCGGTCCGTCGCCGCCGGCCGGCTCGCGGAGCGTCACCTGACGGATGTCGTAGCCGCCATAGTCGCCCGCCGTGAAGATCGGATCATCGGCCGGGATCTCCTCCAGCGTCCGGTCGGGCAGCATTGCGGCGATCTCGGCGCGGAAGGCCTGCGTAAAGCCGCCGGCGGCGCAGACGCTGTCGGCCAGAAGCATGCCGCCGCGATCGAGGAACTTCGCGATCCGCTCCCGCCGCTTTGGGTCGAAGGCAAATCCTTGGCGGCCGTGCATGAACACGAGATGGTAGTCGAAGAGCTGGTCGTCGATCGGGTCGATGAGCGCGGGGGTGTCGTCGACCCGGATGCCGGTTTCGCGGGCGGCCGCCCGCAGGATGTTGGCGAGCGCCGCCGGCGCGGCATCGCACATCCCGGAATGTCGGAGCTTGCCGATGGCGAGTTGTCCGCGGTCGGTCGGATCAGCCCGTCGCTCCTCCTGCGGCATCGCCCCGAAGAAGGCGTCTTTGCTCTTGAGCTCGCGATTGGTCGCGTATGCGAGCACGTTCGTGCCGATGGCGAGTGCGGCATCGACCTCACGGGCCACGGCGGGCGGCAGGCCGCGACTCGAGCCCCCGCCGAGTTCCCAGAGGCACGACAGGCTCGGCATCGCCGTCCGGGGATCCTCGAGATCCGTCGGCGGCGCGTAGATCAGGCAGGTGCGGCAGCCATAGTCGATGCCCATCAGCGGCCGGTGCAGTTCCGGCGGCACGATCTCCTCCGCGTGCCAGGCGGGATGTTCCGGAGGAAGCAGATGCAGCCGATACTCGGGCTCCGGAAAAATCTCGCCCACGAGCTGGCGGAGACGGCGGTCAAACTCCGCGCTCTCCGGGCAGCAGGCTTCGGCAAAGATGAAGCCGCCGTTGTCGATGTAGCGACGCAGCCGTGGACCGGCATCCGGGCCCAGATCGAAGGCCACCTTGCCGGAGAGCCAGAGCACGGGCGCCTGCTGCAGATCGTCGAGCGTGGCCGAGGGCACGTCGGTCACATGCCAGGACAGCCCGGCAGGATACTCC
>JBPCTA010000040.1:0-2630 GCA_051006595.1 Pirellulales bacterium | reverse complement strand
CGACGAGCCCCCGCATGAGCGCGGGGATGTTGGAGCCGAGTGTGCCGAACGAGGCCCGCAGGAGCACCGGGAAGGGAATCCCGTAGGCGGTGCCGGGATGGGCGTTGAGCGTCATCGGCACCAGCACGATGACATTGCCCAGAAAGATCGTCAGGGTCGCCTGCCACCAGTTCATGCCCTGTTTGATCAGGCTGCTGGCGAGCGTGTAGGTCGTGATGCAGACCGCCATCCCGATCCAGAGCGAGGCGACGTTCCACCACGTCCAGGTCCGCTTGGCCGGCGGCACCGGCGCCAGGTCCTCGTTCCACAGGCGGGGGTCGGGGGCTTTTTCAGGCATCAGACTGTCACCGTAATGGTTCGCCGGCGGTGAAACGCTTCGGTCGCCGGCGGACTTTGCTACAGGATGCTCATGTGGCCGACTGGACGCTGCTCGTGAGTCGCAAAGATGCACCGGCTCCTCCGCGTTCCCCCGGCCGGCTCCTCTCGATCGGGAGTCGAGGTGTTCATCGCTTATTGAGCCCAACGTGCCGCATGTGAACGGAAAGCATCCAAAGGTCATGCGGGGCGTGGCGTTCGCTTCAGGAATCGCCCGCGGCCGACGGTGCCGCAGAAGCGGCCGTCGCGAACCGCCACCTCGCCGCGGACCGTGACCACGGCCGGCCGGCCCTCGATCGGAAAGCCCTCGAAGGCGTTGTAGTCCACGTTCTGCGTTTGCGTCTTGAACGAGAGCGTGCCGCGGTAGGACGGGTCGTAGATCACGATGTCGGCGTCGGCGCCGGGCTGAATCACGCCCTTGCGGGGGAAGAGGTCGAAGATCTTCGCCGCGTTCGTGCTTGCGACGGCGACGAACTGCTGCAGGGAGAGTCGGCCCGTCTTCACGCCGTGGGTCCAGAGCAGGTTGATCCGGTCTTCGATCGACGGGATGCCGTTGGGGATCTTGGTGAAATCGTCCTGGCCCATCGGCTTCTGGGTCATGAAGTCGAAGGGGGCATGATCGGTGCCGACGGTGTTGACGAGGCCGCTTCGCAGGCCGTTCCAGAGCACGGCCTGATTCGTGGCATCGCGAAGCGGCGGCGACATCACATACTTCGCCCCCTCGAAGCCGGGCTTCTCGGCCCAGGTCTTGTCGAGGACGAGGTATTGGATGAGCGTCTCCACGGAGACGTTGACTCCCCGCTCCCGCGCGGCGACGGCCTCGTCGAGCGCCTCGCGGCACGAGAGATGCACGATGTAGACGCGGGAGCCGGTGAGCTGGGCGAAGGTCATCAGGTGATGCACGCCCTCGGCCTCGACGCGGGGCGGACGGCTGTCGTGATGGGCGTCGGGGCCGGTGCGTCCGGCGGTGAGCAGCTGCTTCTGGAGCGCCGCCACGAGGGTTTCATTTTCGCAGTGCGCGGTGACGATCACGCCCAGCTCCCGGGCGAGTGTCAGCGTCTGCCAAAGTTCGGCGTCGTCCACGCCGAAGGCACCCTTGTAGGCGAGAAACACCTTGAAGCTGCCGACGCCCTGCCGGACGATCTCGCGGAGCTGAGCGGCCGCGTCGGCATCGAACCGGGTCACGCCCATATGAAACGAGTAGTCGCAGCAGGCCTTGCCCACCGCCTGCGATTGCCACAGGGCGAAGCCCTCTGCGGCGGGCATGTCGCGAGCCGGGCAGACCATCTCGAAGATCGTGGTCGTGCCGCCCACGAGGGCCGCCTTCGTGCCCGTCTCGTAGTCGTCCTTCGAGAACGTGCCCATGAAGGGCAGGTAGATGTGGGTGTGGGGATCGATGAATCCCGGGAAGACATGCTTGCCCGTCGCGTCGATCACCTCGGCGCCGGGGGGCGGGGCGATCCCCCGGTCGATCCGGGCGATCGTGTCGCCCTCGCAGAGAATGTCGGCCGTGTACCGGGTGTCGGCATTGACGATGTCGGCGTTCGTGATGAGCAGTGCCATGAGGGCCCTCAATGGATCAGCGGTCGGCCCAGATCGAACCCTCGCCGTAGCTGAACCAGCGGGTCGTCGTCACCTTCTGCTGCGTGTAGAAGGCCACGCTCTCGCGGCCCTGCAGGTGCAGATCGCCGAAGAACGACGCATGCCAGCCGCTGAACGGAAAGAAGGCCATCGGGGCAGGCACCCCGATGTTGATGCCGACCATGCCCGCCTGCACGCGGTGGCGAAACTCGCGGGCCGCCTTGCCGCTGCGGGTGAAGATGGCCGCGCCGTTGCCGTAGGCCGACGTGTTGGCCAGTGCGATCGCGGCGTCGAGATCGTCCATCCGGACAACGTTGAGCACCGGGCCGAAGACCTCCTCCTGCATGGTGATCATGTCGGGCTGCACGTGGTCGAGCACGGTGTGGCCCACGAAGAAGCCGCCGGGGGCCGCCGCCACCTTCGTCGTGCGGCCCTCGGTGAGCGGCTTCGCCCCCTGGCCCGCGGCCTGCGAAATCAACTCGCACACCCTGTCGGCATGCTGGCGGGTGATCACCGCCCCCATCTGCGCCTCGGGATCCCGGTCGGTGGGGCCCACTCTGATCTTCGAGACGATATCGACGAGCTGCGGCAGCACCGTCTCGGCCGCGCTGCCGATCGCCACGGCGGTCGAGCCCGCCATGCACCGCTCGCCGGCACAGCCGAAGGCGGCTTCG
>JBPCTA010000039.1:0-10023 GCA_051006595.1 Pirellulales bacterium | reverse complement strand
TGCGAGCACCACCTGCTGCCCTTCATGGGCCATGCCCACATCGGTTACATGCCCGACGGCCGCGTTCTGGGCCTCAGCAAGCTGGCCCGGGTCGTCGAGGCCGTGTCACACCGGCCGCAGGTGCAGGAACGGATGACCGAACAGATCGCCGATCTCCTCGAACACGACCTGGGCGCGAAGGGCGTGGCGGTCGTCGTGGAGGCGACCCACACCTGCATGACGATCCGCGGCGTGAGAAAGCCCGGCAGCGTCTGCGTGACCTCCGCGATGAAGGGGGTGTTCCGCGCGAATGTCTCGAGTCGGGCCGAGGTGATGTCGCTGATCTACGGCAGCCGCAGGCAGTGACCGTGACGGTTCAGCATACGGACGCGGAGGCCGGCGCATGAGGCTGCTCGTCGACTTTCTCTGCCGCTTCGGCTGGGGCATGTCGCTGGCGCTGGCCGTCACGCCTGCGTCACTCGTGCCCGCCGGATTCTTTCGGGTGAATCTGCTCGTCGTGCTGGGCCTGGCGAGCGTGGCCTCCTTTCTCGCCTTTCGGGAGGTGCCTGGCCCTGCCTGGATGCTGGCGGGAAGCGCCGCGGTGGTGTCGTGGATCGGGAGCATCGCCTGGTTTGCCGAACGCCTACGACCGGGGATCATGCTCTGCCGCATCGCGGCGCTGTTGCTGGCGGCGGCCACCGTGCTCGTGCAGGATTCGCCGGGGGCCGCGGCGGCGGGCGAGGCACTGGTGTCGGGGCTCGTCGTGGGACTGACCGTCCACGCCATGCTGCTGGGCCACTGGTATCTCAATGCGCCAGGCATGAGCGTTGACGCCCTCAAGCGGATGATCGACTGGGCGATCGCGGCCTGGGCCCTGCGACTGGCCCTCGCCGTTGCAGCCGTGGCGTTCGAGCCTGCAGGCCTGCAGATGACGGGCGGCACGGCGTCGGCCCTGGTGTCGTTGCGGTGGCTGGCAGGGCTCGTGGGCCTGCCGGTGCTGCTGATCATGAGCCGGAAAACGCTCGACATCCCCAACACCCAGAGTGCGACGGGTATCCTGTATGTCGCTTGCCTGGCCGCGATTCTCGGTGAACTCACGGCACAACTCCTCCGGGCCGTCTGATTTCATGCGCATCACCTACGCCTGCCCATCCTGCGAGGCCACCGTGGCGGTCGAAGACGCCGAGTCGCGGGCCACCCTCGTCTGTCCAAGGTGTGGCGGCGTCGTGGAAGTGCCGGCCGACGCCGTCGCCTGGACGGGGCCAGGAGGCGAGCCGGCTGCGGCGGGCTCGGGCACGGCCCGGCTGCGGCGGTGCATGGTCTGCCCGGGCACCGAACTCTTCTCGCGGAAGGACTTCCCCCAGCGGCTTGGCGTGGGCATCGTGGTCGCGGGCCTCGCCGCGAGCTGTGTGACCTGGGCCTGGCGGCTGCTCGTGCCCACGTTCGCGATCCTCTTCGGAACGGCGCTCGTTGACGTCGTGCTGTACTTCATCATGCCCGAGTGCCTGACATGCTATCGATGCGGCGCGCGGTATCGCGGTGCCGAGGGGGCGTTTGGAGGCTTCGATCTCGAGACCCACGAGAAGCACCGCCAGCAGCGGATTCGTCTCGGTCAGGCTGCTTCCTCGGGCGGTCCTCCCGCATCCCCGGTCGCCTGACCCCCGACGGCGGAGTGCCGCATGGATCTCGAGCGGAAGCGAATCGAGGAGGATCTCCGGGGCGTCGTCTCCGGAGACGTGATCTGCGACGACGTCGGCAGGTCGCTCTACGCGACCGATGGCAGCCTCTTCGAGGTCTGGCCGCTGGCGGTGGTGCGGCCCCGGTCGGCTGAAGACGTTGCCGCGACCATCCGGTGGGCCGCGGAACGAAACGTGCCCATCCACGCCCGTGGCGCGGGCACCAGCCTTGCCGGCGGTCCGCTGGGACCGGGCATCGTGCTCGACTGCTCGCGCTTCATGCGCCGCATCATCGAGACGGCCGACGATACGGTGCGGGTGCAGCCCGGAGTGGTCGCCGCCCAACTGGAGGAGCATCTCGCGCGGCGACGTCGGATGTTTGGGCCTGATCCAGCCAACGCCGTGGCGACCACGATCGGCGGGATGATCGGTCGAGACTCGTCCGGAAGCCGGTTTCTCAGGCACGGGGCCGTGCGCGGCCGGATCGTGTCGGTGGAGGCGGTGCTGGCCGACGGAGCGATCGTGGAGTTCTCGGCCGTGCCCGTGACGGGCGAATCGCCGGAAGGCGACCGTGTGGCTCCGCTCGCGGCGGGAACGAAGTCGATCCTCACGGGCTTCCGAGACGTCATCACTCGCTTCCAGCCGGCGTCGCGGGCCACCCACGGAGGCCTGCGGCTCCACGACCTCGATCACGACGGGCTGATCGACCTGCCGCGGCTGCTCTGCGGCGCAGAGGGCACGCTTGGCGTGATCACGGCGGCCACGCTGCGGACGCTTCCTGCCGACGAGGCGACCGCCGTCGGCCTCCTCTTGTTTGACTCCATCGAAGGAGCCGCCGAGGCGGCGATCCGGCTGTTGGGCCTGCAGCCGAGTGCCTGCGACCTCTTTGATCGCCGGCACCTCGCGCTGGCTCGGGGCACCAAGCCTTCCTTCGATCTGTTGATTCCCGCCATCGCCGAGGCCGGGCTGCTTGTGGAGTTCACCAGCGACGAGCCGGCGGCCTGCCACGAGCGGCTGGATCAGGCCATGGCCCTCGTGCAACGCGGGCGGTCGAGTTGCATCGACATGCGGCGGGCGGAAGATGCGTTTGACGCCGCGTTTTTCTGGGAACTCTCTCGCAATAACGTCTCCACGCTCCAGGGCGTGCGGGCCGAGATGCGTCCTGTGCCGTTCATCGAAGATGTCGTCGTGCCGCCCCCCGCGCTGCCCGATTTCTTGCGGCGGCTGCAGGAGGTGCTCAAGCAATGCCAGGCCACAGCCATGCTCTTCGGCCATGCCGGCCAGGGGCAGTTGCATCTGCGGCCGCATGCGGATCCCCGCAAGCCTGGCGAACGCGAGCGGCTGGAGACGCTCGCCGCCGCGGTCTACGAGGAGGTCGTCGCCTGCGGTGGCACGATCGGTGGCGAGCAGGGGCTCGGCCTGTCGCGAACCCCGTTTTTTCACCGAATGTTTCCGGAACTCACGGCGGTCTTTGGCGAGGTCAAACGGCTCTTCGATCCGACGGGCATTCTCAATCCAGGACGCGGTGCGAGCTCCGGCGACGGTGTGTCGGGAGCCGAGGCATGGGCGGCTTTTCGTCCGCCGCTCGCACCTCCCGCGGCCATCGAGACCGACTCGCTGCCGGGCGATGCCCCGCGGCCCGTCGTGTCGCTGCCGGTGCTTTCCTGGTCGCAGGCCAGGCTTGCCGTCGAGACGGATGCCTGCAACGGCTGTGGGGCCTGCCGCAGCCTCACGACGACGACCCGCACCTGCCCCCGCTATCGCGAGAACCCACGAGAAGAGGCTTCGCCGCGGGCCAAGGCCGACGTCATCGGCGGCCTGCTGTCGGGCCGGCTCGACCCGCGGGCGCTGTCATCCGAGGCGGTGCGGAGCCTGGCCGACACCTGCTTCAACTGCCACCAGTGCCGCATCGACTGCGCGGCGGGCATCGATGTGCCGGCGATGGTGATGGAACTCAAGGCCGCGCATCATGCCGCCAATAGCATCGATCTCGGGCAGTGGCTTCTGTCCCGGGTCGACATGCTCTCCGCCGCGGCGGGCAGGGTCAGACCCCTTGCCAACTGGGCGATCGCCAATCCACAGGCCCGCTGGATGCTCGAAAAAACGCTCGGCATCGCCCGGGGTCGCAAGCTGCCCCCGTTCACCGGCCGGCAGTTCATGAAGTGGGCGACCCGTCGCGGCATCACGCGGCCCAGCCGCCGCAGCGGTCCGCGCGTGCTTTATTTTCTCGACACCTACGCACGGTGGCACGATCCGCTGCTTGCCCAGGCGTTTGTAAGCGTGCTCGAGCGGAACGGCATCGGCGTGTTCGTCGATCCGCGGCAGACCGCGTCGGGCATGCCGCTGGTGTCGGAGGGGGATCTCGACGGAGCGCGTCGCCTCGCCCGTCGCAACGTGCGCCTGCTCGCGGAGGCGGTGCGGCTCGGCTACCGCATCGTGTGTACCGAGCCATCGACGGTCACCTGTATCACGCACGACTACCCGCTGCTGCTCGACGACGAGGAACTGCCGAAGGTGGCCGCCGCCACCTGCGATGCGATGACCTATCTCTGGGAACTGCATCGGGAGGGAAAGCTGCGGCTCGACTTCCGGCCGGTGCCGTCACGACTGCTCTACCACGCGCCGTGCCACTCCCGGATCGCGGGGGCGGTGACGCCGGCCGAGCATCTCCTGCGGCTGATTCCGGGCCTCGTGGTCGAGCCGGCCGATCGGGGCTGCTCGGGGATGGCGGGCACGTTTGGCCTCTCCCGCGAGCACTACCGCACGAGTCTCCGCGTGGGCCTGGGGCTCGTGTCGGCGATGCGGGGAGGCGGCGTCGAGGCGGGCGCTACCGAGTGCAGCGCCTGCCGGATACAAATGGAACAGGGCACCACGAAGCCCGCGGTGCATCCCGTGAAGGTGCTCGCGAAGGCCTATGGGCTTCTCGAAGGAGCCGCGCCGCACGGTCTCGATGGCCTGCTCTCGTCGACGAGCGGTCGGCTCACGACCACCTGATTGCTCCGGCTCGCCGGTGTCGCAAGCGATGCACTCCCACGACTACTCCCACGACCACGCGACGCTCAGGATCGCCGTGTTTGCCGGAATGGCAGAGGTTATCGGCGGCCGGCATCTCGAGCTGCCCTGGGCCGGCGGCACCGTGGCCGACGCCCGGCGGCTCGTCGCCGGCAGCCATCCGGCCGTAGCCGGCCTGCTCGCCCGGAGCGCCTTCGCCCTGGGCAGCCGCTATGTGGGTGACGACGCCCCGCTCGCCGCCGGTGACGATGTGGCGATTATCCCACCGGTGAGCGGAGGCTGACATGCCGATCAATCGCGACGAGGCTTTCGCCAGTGAGGCCGGTGGTGTCGCCATGGTTCACCGGTCGATCGACACGGCGCGACTGCTCGCCGCGGTGGGAGACGCCGCCGCAGGGGGCAACGTGCTCTTCGTGGGCACGGTCCGCGGTGTGACCGCCGGCGCGGTCACGCGATCGCTCACCTACGATGCCCATGAACCGTTGGCGGTCGCCACGCTCGCCGCGCTGCGGCGAGAGGCGATCGAGCGCTTCGGTCTGACGGCCTGCGCCATCGTGCATCGGCTTGGACCGGTCGCGGTGGGTGAGGCTGGTGTGGCGATCGCCGCGAGTGGTCCGCACCGTCGCCAAGCATTTGCCGCGACGGAATGGCTCCTGGAGCGACTCAAGCAGGACGTGCCCATCTGGAAGTGCGAGGAACGCGGCGACGGGGGCCGGGAGTGGGCGCATCCGACGACGGCCCCGCGGCCCGGAGCGGCGCCATGATCCAGGCGGGCACGCTCATCGACGGCTTCGGCAGAACCCACACCGACCTGCGGATCAGTGTCACCGATCGATGCAACCTGCGGTGCACCTACTGCATGCCGCTCGAGGTGGCTTTTAAACCGCGTGAGGAGCTGCTCACCTACGAGGAGATCACCCGCGTGGCCCGCGTGGCTGCCGGGCTCGGCGTGCGGACGATCCGGCTCACGGGTGGTGAGCCCTTGCTGCGCCGCGACCTCGTCGAACTCGTGCGGCAACTCGTAGCGCTTCCCGGCATCGGCGAGGTGGCGGCCACCACCAACGGCCTGCTGCTCGCCGAGCTGGCCGGGCCGCTCGCCCACGCAGGATTGGCCCGGCTCAACGTAAGTCTCGACAGCCTCAGGGAGGACGTGTTCGAGCGAATCGCGAGACGCACCGGGCTCGATCGCGTGCTTGCTGGATTGGCCGCCGCGCGGCGGGCCGGGTTTCGTGAGATCCGCATCAATGCGGTGTCGATGAAAGGCTTGACGGAGGCCGAGATCGTGCCGCTGGCCCGCTTCTGTCGTGCGGAGGGATTCCAGTTGCGGTTCATCGAGTTCATGCCGCTCGATGCGGAGAAAGGCTGGGAGAAATCGCAGGTGCTGGCAGGCGCGGAGGTGCGGGAGATGCTCGAGCGGGAAGTCGGGCCCTTGGTGGCGGAGCCGGCGGGAGACAGGGGGCAGCCGGCCGTCGACTTCGCCTGGGCCGATGGTGCTGGCCGGGTGGGCTTCATCGACCCTGTCACGAATCCCTTCTGCGACCGCTGCGACCGGCTGCGACTCACCGCCGACGGCCAGTTTCGTAACTGTCTGTTTTCGACCGAGGAGTGGGACGTTCGTCGCCTGCTGCGGGAGGGATGCGACGATGCCGCGGTCGCAACGCTGCTGCGCGAGTGCGTGGAGGCGAAGCGGGCAGCGCACGGCATCGACACAGACTCGTTCGTGCGGCCGGCTCGCGCGATGTACCAGATCGGGGGCTGAGGATGACCGCAGGGCCGAGCCACACGCGGCGGTATCTCGACAATGCGGCCACGTCGTGGCCGAAGCCCGAGGCGGTGCTGGCCGCGTGGAACGATGCTGCCCGCCGCGTGGGGGCGACGGCCGGCCGTGCCGGCTATGGAGCGGCGGTCGAGGCCGATGCCATTCGCGAACGGGCCCGAGGGGCGGCTGCTCGGGTGCTTGGGGGTGTCGATCCTGGCCGCGTGGCGTTGCCGGCCGGCTGCACGCAGGCCCTCAACATGGCGATCCACGGCCTCTTGCATCCCGGCGACCACGTGATCGCAACCGCCGCCGACCACAACGCCACCCTCCGGCCGCTTCGCTGGCTGGAACGTCGCGGCATCATTGCCCTCACGATCGTGCCCTGCGATGGCGGTGGCCACGTCGATCCCGGGGCCATCCGCGCCGTCTGGCGGCCCGCCACGCGACTGGTGACGGTGAGTCATGCGTCGAACGTGACTGGCGCCGTGCAGGATGTGCCGGCCATCGCCGGCATTGCCCATGATCGGGGCGGGCTTCTGCTGCTCGACGCCGCGCAGTCGCTCGGCCAGATCGTCTGCGACCAGCCCGGCTTCGGGGCAGACGTGGTCGCGGCGCCGGCCCACAAGTGGCTGCTCGGCAGCGGCGGTGCCGCGGTGCTCTGGGTGCGGGAAGGCCTCGATCCAGAGCCGCTGCTGCAGGGCGGCACGGGATCGCTCAGCGACTCGCTCGAGATGCCCGAGCGGTTCGTCGATCGGATGGAAGCTGGCACTCCCGACGTGCCGGCACTGGCAGCGTTGGCGGCGGCCGTGGCCTGGATCGAGGAGCGAACCGTGGCCGAGGTCGGCCGCGCGTGCCGGGATCATGCCGCGGCCTGCAGCGTTGGCCTCCGCGGGATCCCCGGCGTGCGGGTGATCGCGGCGGAGGATGGGCCGCCGATTGTGAGTTTCACGGTCGAGGGCTATGCTCCCGCAGAGGTCGCCCTGTTGCTCGAGCAGATCGCGGGCGTGCAGGTGCGGGCGGGCCAGCACTGCGCCGCCCTCGTGCACGACCACCTCGGCACCAGCGACGGCGGGACGGTCCGCGCAAGTTTCGGCCCGTTCACCACACCGGACGCCGTCGCTGCCCTCGTCGCAGCCGTCGGATCGATCATCGGCTGAGGCTTTTTGGAACTCGTTGGAATCAGGGAGGATGGCAGCATGGCCGGTATCCCCAAGGATGTCTGGTACGCGGGCGGCTTGCGGTTCGAGTGCACGCAGTGCGGCGACTGCTGCTCTGGGGCCGAGGGCTATGTCTGGGTGAATCAGGCGGAGATCGACGCCATGGCGGCCCGCACGAGCATGACCCCGGCCGACTTCGAGGCGGCGTTCGTCAAGCGGGTGGGCGTGCGACGGTCGCTCAAGGAGCGTTCCAACGGCGACTGCGTGCTCCTCGACGAGACGACGCGGAAGTGCACCGCCTACGAGGACCGACCGCGGCAGTGCCGCACCTGGCCCTTCTGGGATTCAAACCTCTCGAGCCCGGCGGCCTGGGCCGAAGCAGCCGAGGCCTGCCCTGGCTGCAACAAGGGAAATCTCGTGCCCCTCGAGCGGATCGTCGAGCAAGCCTCGAAGATCCGGATCTGACCGCAGGTCCCGATCGTGTCGCTCCAAGCCGACCGGCCGTGAGGCCGCGGGCCATTGCGGGTCGCTTATGCCCCGGCTCGTCAGAGAATGCCGCCGTGGGTTCGCCAGGGCGTCATGTGCGACGGCTGATCCAGAAACCAGATCCGCTCCCATTCGTCGGTGATGGCCCGCAGATCTTCCGAGGTGTAGATCAACTGCTGGGCGCGGCGAACCGGGTCGCCCGAGTACATCGGGATGAGGCAGCCCGTGCTCGTCGCCAGCAGCGCCGCAGCACATACCATCCAGACAGCCTTCCTCATCGCATGGTCCTCCTGACCCTCGTTTGAATCATCCCTGATTCGGATCGCATGCCGCCGGATCGCACGAGGATCTGCCCTTCACGAGGGCGGATGTACCCGATCAGTTCCAGCGGTGCGATAGTGACTCGTATCTGCCTGCCGACCATTCAGCCCCGTGGCCGCCTCTGTCTCGCTCTGTCTCGCCGCGTTTACCCGTTCATCCCACCTTCCGCCTCATCCCTGAAGTTTCCGCCTCATCCCTGATTTGGCTGGTCGGTTTCACCTGTCTCCGTCGTGTTCGTCGCAGGTGGCTCGTCGGGGGGGACATAATCCCTGACCCGTGCCTCCATCTCCTTGCCCGGTTTGAATGTAACCACGCTCTTCGCCTGAACCGGCACTCGTTCGCCTGTCCGCGGGTTGCGTGCCACCCGCGCCTCTCGTCGCTTGATCTGAAAGACGCCGAAGTTTCGCAGTTCGATCCGACCCTCGCGAACGAGCGCCTCAATGAGGGCGTCGAACGTCCGCTGCACCAGTTCCTTCGTGCGAAGCTGGGGAAGGTCGATCTGTTCGGCGATCGTCCGGACGATGTCTTTCTTGGTCACGGCTCAGACGCTCCGGCCGCGGCACCGTGCCCCTACGCCCAAAGCAGACGGAGGGGGCGGAAACGGGGAGGGAATTCGTCCGAAGCCTATGGCTGGCAAGCACTAATGTCAACCGGCGGCCACCGTGGCTCACCGTCACAGGAGTCCTTGTTCTCCCGTAGGTATCGGCGGCATAACCGGCAAACTTGACAGAACCGGAGGATTCGCCGATTGGACCCCGGACAGGCGAACTTTCCCGGCTTTGGCGTCGGTGGTCGAGGCAGGCCGGCGAGCCTTGGGGCTCTGGGAAAACCCACTACACTCGAACTCGAGCCCTCGGCCCTTTCTCGGTGTTCTCCCCGTTGTCCGTCTCCATGTCGCATTCCCCCGGGCCACTCTCCCCGCCGCATCCCGACCTCGCGGTAACGCTCGGCAGGCTGCGGCTGCCCAATCCGATCCTCGTGGCCTCGGGGACGTTTGGCTACGGTCGTGAAATGGCCGGCCTCGTCGATCTTCGGAGGCTCGGTGGCATCGTCCCCAAGACGATCACGCCGGTGCCACGCAAGGGAAACGTGCCCTGGCGAACCGTCGAAACGGCATCGGGGCTGCTCAACTCGATCGGCCTCGACAACGACGGCGTCGATTCCTTCCTCGCCAAGCAACTGCCGTGGCTGCTCGGCTGCGGTGCTCCCGTGATCGTCAGCATCGCGGCCGCGACCCAGGATGAGTTCGTGGCGCTCGCCCGTCGCCTCGACGGCGTGAACGGCATCGCCGCGGTCGAGCTCAACATCTCCTGCCCCAACGTGAGCCACGGCGTCGACATGGGGAGCGATCCCGAGATGTGCCGTCGCGTGGTGGCTGGCGTCCGTCGGGCGACGGTGCTCCCGGTGCTCGCCAAGCTCACCCCCAACGTGACCGACATCGTCGCGGTGGCCCGCGGCGCCCGTGACGGTGGGGCCGATGCCGTGACGGTGATCAACACCTGCCAGGGAATGGCGGTCGATTGGCGACGTCGCCGACCGCTGCTCGGCAACGTGATCGGCGGCCTCAGCGGGCCGGCGATCAAGCCGATCGCCCTGCGGTGCGTGCACCAGATTCGCAGGGCCGTCGACATCC
>JBPCTA010000038.1:0-2805 GCA_051006595.1 Pirellulales bacterium | reverse complement strand
CGCTCCGCCGTCTCGGAGAGGCGTTGTCGGGCCTGCGCTATGGCTCTGTCCTTGCGATCGTGCAGGACGGCGTCGTCGTGCAAGTCGAGCGGACGGAGAAGACCCGCTACGGCCGTTGACGAATCGGAGTCTCGTCGAGACCCATGCACGAAGAAAGTCGATTTCACCGACCACCCCGCGAAGCTGACCGGAAATACCGGAGGGACGCACGAAGTTCGATTTCCCATCCCGTTTTTCCAGAGGAATTATTCACCATGTCCGCTCTGCACCAGACCGTGTCCGCCCCGCTCGGAAATCACATGTCCGTCACAAGCCGCTGCTCGAAGGTCCGTGGCCATCGAGGCTTCACACTCGTCGAGTTGCTCGTGGTGATCGCGATCATCGCGACCCTGATCGGGCTTCTCCTGCCGGCTGTGCAGTCTGCTCGTGAGGCTGCGCGTCGCAGCCAATGCACCAACAACCTCAAGCAGGCCGGCCTCGCGATCCACAACTTCGCCAGCGCGAAGGGGATTCTCCCCAACAGCTCGCGACCGCCTTCCGGCGCCAACGGTCGGGTGTCGTGGACGACCCGTTCGCTCGCTTATATGGAAGACAAGGCGCTGGCCGAGGCGTATGACTTCGACCCGACCGGTGCCAACTGGAGCACGGCGACGGCCCGGGCGGGGTCGGGCAAGGTCGTTCCCAACGCGGTGCTGGTCATGACGCGGATTCCCATGCTGGAGTGCCCATCGGATCCTGAGGGGAGTCAGGATTACGACGGCGATCCCGATTCGTCCTCGACGGCGAGCGGTTATGGAAGTGGGCCGGCAGTGGTCAACTCCGGCCGGACAGGATTTTCGACACCGGGCCTGTTCTGCGCCACGACCGATTATTCAGCGACGACCTTCGTCGATACCCGACTCTCCGGCAAGGCCGCAGTCGTCGCTCCCGCATCCCAAAAGGTCGTTTCGAGCGGCACGACGCCGAGCTTTGCGGCCGCCGGCCTGCTCTCGAAGGATTACGATGGCCGAACCAAGGTCAAGTTTGGGCAGTGCACCGACGGCCTTTCCAAGACGATCGCGCTCGTTGAATCTGCCGGTCGTCCCGCCAAGTATGTCCGTGGAAAGAAGTTTGGCGCGTTTCCGACCGATCGTGTCAACGGCGGTGGCTGGTGCCGGCCGGCGAGCGATCTGGCGTTCAAGGGCGCAGCCGCCGATGGGTCGGCCGTCGGATCGAATGCGGCGCAGGCCATTAACGTGACGAATGGTGAGAATGTGACCACGGCCACCTTCGGCGGCTCTGAGTATGGCAAGGAAGGAACGAGCGATCCGTATTCCTTCCATCCCGCCCTCGTGAACGTTGTGATGGGCGACGGCTCGGTACGGTCGGTCAGTGACGACGTGACCATCCAGGTGTTTGCCGCCATGGTCACCCGCGCTGGTGGCGGGTTGGTCGCAGACTCGCAGTAAGGCCGCGGCAGGGCGGCGGGGCCGAGGTCCGGCAGGGATGGCCGGGCCTCGGTCGCCGTCCCACGGGACGACTGCCATTCCGTCCGTCGGCTCGGTGGTCTGTCGTCAACGATGAACTCCATCGTCGCCCGCGACCACTGCATCTGATCGGCACCGGTAACGCTCGCTGCTCATGAAGGACTGCTGCAAGGGAAGGCCTCGTTGCCGAGCCGCCGCACGGCTCGGGACTGCCCCTGCCTCGTCGCCGGACGGTCGGGAGGCTCGGAGCTGCCCATGCCTCGTCGCCGGACGTTCGTTGCGCCCATCCTGGGCTTCACTCACTCGGATGCCGCCTTCGCTTCGCCATCCTGGCTCCGCTTGGCGTCATACGCCGGCTCCGGGGCACGGGCAGCCCCTCGCTGAGTTCGGGCTCGTACAAGCCGACCGGCCGTGAGGCCGCGGGCTGCCCTGCTGCGCGGCTCGGAGGAAGGCAGGTGGCGTGCGTGGAGCGGCCCGTGCAGCCCGGTTCCTACTTGTTGATCAGGAAGTGGCAGATGTCGCCGTCGTGCATCACGTATTCCTTCCCCTCCACGCGGAGCTTGCCGGCGGCACGGATCTCCTTCTCGCCCTTGTAATGCTCGAGGTCGTCGAGCGAGTAGATCTCAGCCCGGATGAATCCCTTCTCGAAGTCGGTGTGGATCACACCCGCCGCCTGCGGAGCCGTGGCACCGACCGGCACCGTCCAGGCGCGGACCTCCTTCTCGCCCGCCGTGAAGTAGCTCTGTAGTCCGAGCGTTTTGTAGGCCGCGCGGGCGAGGGCTGCGAGCGCCGGCTCCGCGAGCCCCGCCCCGGCGAGCATCTCGGCCCGGCCCTCGTCGTCGAGTTCGGCGATCTCGGCTTCGAGTTTCGCGCACACGGGCACGACTTCGGCGCCGGCCTTCGCGGCCGCCCTGCGCACCGCCTGCACGAGCGGGCCGTGGCCCTCGATATCGCCTTCATCGACGTTGGCCACATAGAGGATCGGCTTGGCGGTGAGCAGGCCAAACTCCTTGACGGCCTTCTTCTCCGCCTCGTCGAGCACGAGCGTGCGGAGCGGCTTTTCCTGGCCGAGATGCACGAGGCACTTCTTCATCACCTCGACCTTGAGCTTGGCCTCCTTGTCGGTGCTCTTGGCAGCTCGCTCGGCCTTGGGCAGCAGATTGTCGAGATGCTGGATGTCGGCGAGCATCAGCTCGATCTCGATCGTCTCCATGTCGGAGAGCGGATCGACTTTGCCCGCTACATGGATCACGTCGGGATCGTCGAAGCAGCGGACCACCTGGAGAATCGCATCGACTTCCCGGATGTGGGAGAGGAACTTGTTGCCGAGCCCCTGGCC
>JBPCTA010000037.1:0-4638 GCA_051006595.1 Pirellulales bacterium | reverse complement strand
GGGCAGGTCGGGATAGAAGTAGTTTTTACGGTCCCACTTCGTGAACGGGGCGATGGTGCAGTCGAGGGCGAGTGCCGCCCGCACCGCGAGGTCGAAGGCCCGGCGGTTCATCACGGGAAGCGACCCCGGCAGGCCCAGGCAGGTGGGGCAGACCTGAGTGTTGGGGGGTGCTCCGAACGTCGTCGAGCAGCCGCAGAAGAGTTTTGTTTTTGTTTGCAGTTGGACGTGCACCTCCAGACCGATGACGGTCGTGTAGGGCTCCGCAGCTGCGGCGGCATCGGTGGTGGCGGGCTGCTTGATCATGGGGGCGTCAGGCGGGCAGCTTCGGGCGGCGGAGGTGCCAGTCGGTGAGCTGCTGATACCGATCGGCGGCGCGGAGCAGGAGCGGCTCGGAGAGCGCGGGCCCCTGGAGTTGAAACCCGATCGGCAGGCCTCCCTTGGTGAAGCCGCAGGGGAACGAGATCCCGCCGATGCCGGCGAGATTCGTGCCGACCGTATACATGTCGACCAGGTACATGGCGAGCGGGTCGTTCGTTTTCTCACCGAGCGGAAATGCCGGCGTGGGCGACACCGGGCCGCCGATCAGATCGACCGACTGGAAGGCATCGAGATAGTCTTGCCGGATCAGTCGGCGGACGCGGAGCGCCTTGGCGTAGTAGGCGTCGTAATAGCCCGACGACAGGGCGTAGGTGCCGAGCATGATCCGCCGCTTCACCTCGGGGCCGAAGCCCTCAGCCCGGCTGCGGCAGTACATCTCCACGAGCGGCGATTCAAACTCTCCGCCCGACTCGGCCCGATGTCCCTTCCCGGACTCGGCCCGGTGGCCCCGTCCGGGCTCGGCCCGGTGGCCATAGTGGGCTCCGTCATACCGCGCGAGATTGCTCGAAGCCTCGCACGGGGCCACGAGGTAATACGTGGCAATGCCGTACCGCGCGTGCGGCAGTTCCACGTCGTGGATCGTCGCCCCCGCCGCCTTGAACGCGGCAAATGCCTCCTCAACGCCGCGGGCGACCTCGGGATCGAGGCCGGGGCCGAAGTGCTCCGCAACTCGCCCGATCCGCAGCCCCGTGAGCGGCTGCTCCAGCATCGACGTATATAGAGGCACCGCCTCGGTCAGCGCGGTGGAGTCGCCGGGGTCGTGGCCGGCGATCGTCTCCATGACGAGCGCACAGTCCGCGGCCGAGCGGGTCATCGGTCCGATCTGATCAAGGCTGGACGCAAACGCCACGAGTCCGCGCCGGCTGACACGGCCATAGGTCGGCTTCAGGCCCGTGATGCCGCAGAGACCTGCCGGTTGGCGAATCGATCCGCCGGTGTCGGAGCCGATCGCGACGGGGGCCATGTCGGCGGCGACGCAGGCGGCGGAGCCGCCGCTCGACCCCCCCGGCGCCCGCGTGAGATCCCAGGGATTGTGGACGGGACCGAAGGCGGAGTTTTCATTCGAGCCGCCCATCGCGAACTCATCCATGTTCGTCTTGCCCACGATCACGGCGTCGGCCCGCCGCAACCGGGCTACGACGTCGGCGTCGTAGGGGGGGCGAAAGCCGGCGAGCATCTTCGACGCGCACGTCGTCGGCTGATCCGCGGTACAGAGCGCGTCCTTCACAGCCACGGGCAGGCCTGCCAGCGGACCGAGCGGCTTACCGGCCTTGCGACGTGCGTCGATCTCAGCCGCGCGGGCCAAGGCGGCGTCGCGATCAACGTGGAGAAACGCGTGCACCGCTCCATCCACCGCCCCGATCCGATTCAGAAAGGCCTCGACGACCTGCACGGCCGACACATCTCCTTGCCGGATGGCGGAAACCAGATCGACGGCGGAGAGTTCGAGCGGTTGCATGACCGGTGGAGAAGGCACAACGGCGCGGAGGCCGCAGGGAGTGGGAGATGGTCAGGCGGCCCCTGAGTCGCCGAGCACGGCGGGAACCAAGAAGCACGAACCATCGTGTCGCGGCGCCGACTGCAGAGCCTCGGCGGTCGTCAACGAGGCGGCGGGAATGTCATCGCGAAACACGTTTTGGGTGTCGAGCGGATGGGCCAGCGGCAGCACGTTCTTCGCCGCGAGTTCCCCGTCGAGTTCTTCCAACTGCGACACGAAGCCGACGATCTTCGAGAGTTCGCCCGTCATCCGGTCGACGTCATCGGCCGAAAGCGCGAGCCGAGCCAGCAGGCCCACCTTCGCGACATCCTGTCGGGTGAGCGGCATGACAGCGGATCCGGGGCGGGCTGGAAGTGGCGGGCGGTGTGAGGAGAGAAGAGAGCCCGGCGGGCTCAGCCTCGAGAAGGCCGCAGCACACGCGGCCCGACGAGACCAGGACTGACGAGACTAGGGACGGGCACGCGGACCCGACGGAACCGCCTCTTCGGCAGTCGGCTTCGGCTTCTCGACCGAGGGCAGGCGAAACGGCTTGTGACGGACGAGTTTCGTCACGGCACCACTTTTGATGCACTGGGTGCAGACGAGCAGGGTCGTGCTGGTGCCGCGACCCACGGTCACCCGGAGACGCTGGAGGTTGGGCTTGAACTTGCGGCGGGTGATGCCGGTCACTTTGGTGCCGACACCGCCAAGGTACTTGGCCTTGCCGCGGATGGTCACCTGATTCCCGACCGAAAAACCCTTGCTGCAAACCTGACAGGATCGTGCCACTGGAAACTCGCAAATTACAGGGAAGTGAAGCCTTTGAGGATACCGGGCGGGCCGGTTCTCGCAAGTCCAACCGCCGGACAGCCGGGGCCGCCCGTCTACAATCCCACTGACATGCCTATTTTCGACTATTCATTCGTCGTCCACGCGCCACTCGAGGCCGTGCGGGATTTCCATCGGGACACGGCGGCCCTGAAAACGCTCACGCCTCCGCCTACGATCGTCCAGCTGCATTCGATCGAGCCGCTCGCCGAGGGATCGGTCTCCACGTTCACGCTCTGGGTGGGCCCCCTGCCCCTCCGCTGGAAGGCGGTTCACCGGAACGTGACCGATCGGGGCTTCACCGACGTGCAGGCCTCCGGGCCGGCGGCCAAGTGGGAGCACACGCATTCATTCGTGCCGCTCGCCAACGGCAGGACCGAGATTCGCGAGCACATCGAGTATGAACACAAGCGGGGGCCATGGGGGCTCGTGACCCGCCTGCTCTTCTCGTGGCCGAACCTGCAACTGATGTTCGCCTACCGCGCGTGGATGACTCGCCGTTGCTTGCGCTGACTCACTTCTTCTTCCGCGGATCAGGGCCTTCGATGGCGAAGTCTTTCGTCACTCCCGCCGCCACCACGCTGATCTTCTGCTCGGATGCCCGCCCCCAGTCTGCGGGCATCAGATCACCGTAGAGCACGCTTTCCGATCCAAAATCATCCTTCTGCGGTCCCATTGGATAGGGAGCCACGAGTTGCACGATTTTCTCACCCGGCTGGACTTTCTCGACCGCATACCGCCCGTTCTCGATCAATCCTCCCGAGGCCGAGCCCCTGCCATCCGCGGGCACGAGAGTCACGGTTCCTTTGGAGACCGGTTCACCGTTGAATGTCACCGTGCCGCTCACGCGAGCGAGCGAGGGGCCGCAGCCCGCCACGCCCGCTCCCAGGAAGGCCAGAGCGATTGCCAGAACCGTTCCGCTACCGAAAACCGGCAGTCGGCCGACGTCCGATGAAGAGCGATCAAAAGTCTCCAACGACGTCTCCTTTGCGACTCGTTCCCAATGCCCGCCAGACGCTGAAGTCGATCGCATCCGTCACCGATCGAATCGAGCAGTCTCCCATCATCACCTGCACGTTTCCCGAATGCCTGCTGCGGGCGCCGCTGGTGGATCCCGATGGAATCGTCGCCTGCGTGCACGGGGTGTATGGGGTCGCCGCACACTCTGCATTCTCGCAATAGTCGGCCACCGATGAGTTCGGGGTGGTGGTGGTATGAAAGCCCCAACGACCATCCTTGGCATTGAAGGCGTCGCCACGGCCGTCGAGCGTGCCAGCAGTGCGACCCTCGGTGACAGGCAGGAGAATCTCGGTCATGGGGAGCGTTTTGCTCGTGCCGTCCGGGAGATCCTTGACTCGAAAGGGATTCTTGGTGAGTGGGTACCGGTTCGTCGAGTTGCTGTAATGCTGACGGAACATGCCTCCATACTTTTCCATCCGAGCCCGGTCCTTCGCTGCTCACGTGAGAGAAGTATCAATCGGTGGCGGATCTGGGTCTGAGGCGCTCTCGGGAAACCGCCCATCACTGACGAGATAGTTGAGCCGGCAGCGGGTCGGATCCTTGCCGTTGTCGTAGGTTTTTCCAGGTCCTGAGGCATTCGGATCCGACGGGCAGTAATACAGCGGAATGCTGGCCGACACGACCGCTTGATTGGTGCCCGCAGTAAATGCATTGCCTACATCGAAACGATCGGCAAGCGTTTGCTGTTCGGCAAACGGCCAGATCTGGGTGACCCAGGTTTGATTGAAGCCCTTCGGGACATACGCCCCACACGGAAACGCACCCTTCGCGCTGGCAAAGGAATGCATGCCGATGCCCCATTGCCGCATGTTGTTCTTGCAGGCCGAGCCACGGGCGGCCTCGCGGGCCGACTGCACGGCGGGGAGAAGCAGGCCGATGAGCGTCGCGATGATTGCGATCACCACGAGGAGTTCGACCAATGTGAAGGCGAGACG
>JBPCTA010000036.1:0-4872 GCA_051006595.1 Pirellulales bacterium | reverse complement strand
GGCCTGATCTCCGCCGCAGATGCATCCCACGCCTCACGGCTTCGGGCTTGCACCGGAAACCGCCTCGTGTAAGCCGATCGGCCGTGAGGCCGTGGGCGAAGCACGCTCGACGTCGGGCCCGTCATGCGCTCACCCGAAGCGAATCACCACTCAACCTGCTCGGCGTCAAACACCGGGCCTTCGATGCAGGTGCGCCGGTAATCCCAGCCGCCGGCGGCGTCGCGAATACGGGCCACGCAGGTAAAGCAGATGCCCACGCCGCAGGCCATCGGCGTCTCCAGGGAAACGGCGCACCTCGTGGCACGAGCCCGAGCCCAGCGGGCGACGGCGGCCATCATCGGCTCGGGCCCGCAGCAGGCCACCTGCGTCGCCGCGGCATCCAGGCCAGCGGCGAACACCTGATCGAGCAGATCGATGACGGTGCCGTGCACGCCCGCCGATCCGTCGAGCGTGGCCAGATGCACGTCGCAGCCGGCGGCCCGAAAATCGTCGGCATCGGCAAACATGCCGGCATGTCGCGCACCCCAGCAGAACGTGACCCGCGCGGCCCGCGGCACGTTGCGGGCCGGGATTCCGTAGCGGGCCGCACCGAGTCGCTCTCGGGCGAGCGCCAGAAGCGCCGTCTGCCCGATGCCACCCGCCACGAGCAGCAGGTGATCGGCCGCCGGCAGCCGAAAGCCGTTGCCGAGCGGCCCCCAGATCGTGAGGTCGTCGCCCACTCGCACGCCAGTCAGCGCCTTGGTGAACCGGCCGTGCACGGCATAGAGGAAGTCGGCGAAACGCCGCACGCCCCCCTCGGAAAATGTGTCGTAGACCGCCAACGGCCGGGCCAGGAGCGGGTCGCTCCGGTCTGGAATCCGCAGCATGGCAAACTGTCCCGGCACCGCCTGTGCCGCGATCGACGGACAATCGAGTCGAATCCGCCACGTGGCCTCGGCCACCTGATGATGGCTCACGACGCGGGCCCGGAGGTGCTGGGCCGAGTCGGCGTGACAGACCGTTTCCTGAGTGCCGCTTTCCTGGGTGCCGCTCGCCATCGCTTACCGCTCCCCGGTGCCACCCGAGGGACGAGCTCGCCACGTCGAGGCCTTGCCGGCACGCTTCCGCTTTCGTTGCAGCGGCCGCCCTTGGCCAACGCCGCGTGGCTTGCCAGCACCGGGGCCGGCCGCCTCGCCCCCGGCCTGCTGCCCGCGACCTTCGCCCCCTGGGCGACCCCGCGGAGGCCGAGCGGGCCTGCCTGCCTGTCCTGGTCCTGGGCGTCCGGGCCTGGCTGCCGGTCCTGGGCCTCCGGGTCTGGCTGGCCTGCCAGCCTGTCCGGGACGAGCAGGCTGATCCGGGCGACCGGGGCGTCGCGGAGGGGGCCCGCCTGGCCGTCGTCCACGAATCGGACCGCGGCCGGGCCCGCGCGGTGGCGGCGACTCCCGCTCCGCATCGGCCCCCACGGCCGCAATCGCATCGCGGCGGAGCGACTCAATCTCGCTCCACGCCAACTGCCGCCACTGACTGGGCAGCAAGTTGCCAAGCGACAGCTTGCCGACGGCCACACGCTTGAGCTGATGCACCTTGTGACCAAGGCTGGCGAGCATTCGGCGGATCTCACGGTTCTTGCCCTCGTCGAGCACCATCTCCAGCACGGCGCTCTGCTTATGCTGCGAACGGATCGAAACCCGCTTGGCATGCACCTCCGCCTCGGCGAGCCGGATGCCGCGATGCAGCCGGTCGATGAGCTCCTCGCTGGGCACGCCCGCGACTTGGACGAGGTATTTCTTCTCCACGCCATACCGCGGATGGGCCAAGAGGTTGGCGAGGCCGCCGTCGTTGGTGATCAGGATCAGCCCCTCGCTCATCCGGTCGAGCCGACCGATCGCGAAGAGCCGCTGTTCACCGGGCACGAGATCGACCACCCGCGGCCGGCCCGAGGGATCGAAGTTGGTCGTGACCACGCCCACCGGCTTGTTGAGCATGTAGACGACCCGCTTCGGGTTTGGCAGCCGTTCGCCGTCAACACGAATCTCCTGGGTCTGCGGATCGACTCGGCTTCCGAGCGTGGTCACCACCTGCCGATCAACCTCGACGCGGCCCGTCGTGATCAGTTCCTCGCAGGAGCGGCGGCTGCCCAGCCCGGCGGCGGCGAGCACCTTTTGCAGACGCTCGAGACCGTCGTCGGCGGCTGCGGGCAGACGCGGGCGGTCGTCATCGGTATCCCGACCACGCGTGAAAGGCCGGCGGCCGCCGGCGCTCCGGGGAGGCGTGCGGCCGCGGGCCTCCGATGTCGGACGCGGGGGCCGGCCACGGGGCGGACGGGATTCGGAGGGCATGGCACGAGGGTTCCAGAGGGGCAGGCCGCGAAAGTCGTTGATCCGCGACGGGCACCGCTGCGGAGACTTCCGCGATCATACACACACCCCGGCGCGACGGCAGGCTACCGCGCCGGCTGCGACCACCAGCGGGCGCGCCGCACCTCGGCGACGGGCTCGGCGTAGTCGCGCGGCCGAGTACCGTCGAGCGTCGAGTACTGCCGAAACAGGCTGGGGCCGATGTCGTTTTCCATGTAGGGATCAAACCGCACCGCACGCCGTTGCTGATTCCGCGCCGGGCCGGGCGCGAGCCAATCCGGTTTGCCGAGCGACGCACAGCCGCAGAGCGTCGCGGCGACGCATGCGGTCCACGTGGTCATGGTCATCAGGCTCGAGTGCTGAAGCCGCACAGGGAGTCCCACGGGGGCGAGGGAGGCGGGAAGCGAGGGAGCGGGAGTGTAGGCACCGGCCGGAGCCCGCCCAACCCCGGTTTCAACCGACGATTCACCGCCGCCCGAGGCGAATTCGTCGAGCCGTAGCGATCCCTGTCAGGGCAACGCCACGTGCAGGAGCTTCGCAGGCCGCTCGCCAACCGCGGTGATGGCCAACGACTGTCGGCCGATCGAGGCGGGCAGGAGCGTGCAGCCGCCCGCAGCCAGCGGAGGCAGGCCCCACCGCGGCTCGAAGGCGAGCGAGCCAGCCAGCACCACGACGAAGTGGCAGCCCCCGTCGCCGCCAACTTCCCACGTCGGCTGCGGCTGCACCTCGTCGAACAGAAAATAGTCGCAGGTCACGAGGCGGCGTGCGACGGGGTCGGCAGTCGGTGCCGGCGTCACCGGATTGACCGGTTCGGTGCGAGTGGTCGCCTCCAGCCCTGCCTCCACATGAAGCGGTCGAGACCTGCCGTCGGGGCCGACGCGGTTCCAGTCATAGAGCCGGTAGGTGACGTCGCTCGATTGCTGGATCTCGGCCACCATCAGCCCCGCGCCGATGGCATGGAGGGTGCCGGCCGGGATGAAGATGCAGTCACCGGCCCGGGCTTCGAACGAGTGCAGCACGTCGTCGCAACGGCCTGCCCGCAACGCGGCGGCGAAGTCGTCCCTGGAGCAACCGGCTTTCAGTCCCGCGTAGACGCGGCTGCCGGCCGCGGCGTCGATCACATACCACGCTTCCGTCTTGCCGAGGTCGGCCGTGCCCAGCTTCGCAGCGCGTTCGTCGTCGGGATGCACCTGCACCGAGAGGTCGCGGCTGGCGTCGAGAAACTTGAACAGCAGCGGAAACGCCTTCTGTGGCGGCCCCCGCCCCAGCAGGTCAGAGCCCTGCTTTGCCACGAGGTCACCGAGCGTCATGCCGGCCAGCGGCCCCGCCGCGACCACGCTCTGATCAGCACCCCGATCAACTAGTTCCCACGACTCCGCATAGTCCTCGCCGGGGGGAAGCATGCGACCCAGCATCGTCTGGAATCGGCGGCCGCCCCAGATGTAGCGGCGATAGATCGGGGAGAAGATCAGTGGCGTGAGCATGAAGCCGTCGCATCGTGAACCAGGCGGCTGCGGCAACGACGCGGTGACCGCACGCGATCACTCACCCGCATAGCCTTCGAGAATCCGCCCGATGGCAAAGCAGCATACCGAAAACACGAGCATGCCAAGCATCGGCCCGGAGGTGATCCGGTGCGTGAGTTCCATGATGACCGCGATCGCGGGAATCGTGAGCCCGGCGAGTTGCCCGAACCGCCCCACGGCCCTCATGGAATCGCGCCGCCCCGGCCCACGGCTGCCGTTCGTGAATCAAAATGGGCCAGGCCGCTCTCCTGCACGGTCGTGCGGAGTCGCTGCAGATTGGGCTGCGTCAATCCACAAACCCGAATCAGTCCCCCCTCGTCCCGCACCCGCGTGCCCACGTCGGCGATCGCTCCGATCAAGTCGTCGTCGATGGATTGCACGCGGTCGAGCTCCAGCACCACGCGGTGTGCGTGGCTTTCGCGGATCATATCGCAGATCCGGTCGGCCAGACGGCCGCGGTAACCGTTTTCGGCTCCTGGAACCCCCGACGGAGCCCCCGCCGGGGCTTCGAGTCGAAGGAAGAGCCAATCGGGCCCCCGTTCCACCGTGACCCCCCACTGCGGTGAGCCGTGGTTCTCGTTGCGGCCTTCCTCCCGGGCCACCGTCGCGGGATTCCGAACATTTGTTGAATGCATGGTTCAACCCTCCGTGATGTGGATGATCTGGTGAAATCCGTTTCACATCGCCAGCAGACGTGGAGGCACCGCCCGTCGCTCCCACTCCCTGCCGCCCCCATGATCGGAGGTGCCCCCCAAGCGGATCAAGTCGGGGGCGGCTCTTTCCCCTCACGGCAGCCGAAAGCAGCCTGATACTGCCCGGTCGATGGCGTGTGAACGCCTGCCAGACACTTGGCAGCCCGAATGCCCGCAGTGCCCGGGCCGCGGGGTCCGGGCTTGCCGATCGCGATATGACAGCAATACTGCCAGCATTCAGACCGCCTTTACCACGAGGAGACAGTTCATCATGGGTCGTCACGGCGCCGTCACGTTCAAGGGCAATCCGTTCACCCT
>JBPCTA010000035.1:0-2690 GCA_051006595.1 Pirellulales bacterium | reverse complement strand
ACCGCCGTCTGCGGGGCGAGCGCCACGAGCGTCTCCTCGAGCAGGCCGCGATCAACGCCGGATCCGGAGACAGGTTTCGTGCGCGACATGACGACCAGCGAAATCGGTGGCGGGAGGCGGCGATTGGTAACGTGGGAAACCTAGGTATACTCTCGCCACCTTCTGGCACGGTGTCCCGCCTCTCCCCCCCTCCTGGAGCCACACCCATGAGCCAGGCCGAAGAACTGTCCACTCGTCGCGCGGCTGTCGCCCCGCTTGCACACGCCGCCGCCGCGCCCGCCCCGCCGCGGCTCGACGAACTCTCCCCCCAGAACCTGTACGACAAGTGCATGGCGCTGGCGCAGAACCTCTGGTGGAGCTGGCACCCCGAGGTCACGAACATGTTTCGTGAACTCGACCCGATTCGCTGGCGGCAGCTCGATCACAACCCGATCGCCCTGCTCGCGGAGTTCACGCCTGAGCGGCTCGAAGCCCGGGCCGCCGAGCTCGTGCTCTACAGCCGGATCAATCAGGCCTACCGTCGGCTCAAGGAGTATCTCGGCCAGCAGTCAACCTGGAGCACCGTGAACGCCGGAGTGCTCGGCTCGAAGCCGGTCGTCTACTTCTCGGCCGAGTTCGGGATCCCTGAGTCGGTGCCGATCTACTCGGGAGGTCTTGGCGTGCTCGCCGGCGACCACATCAAGAGTGCCAGCGGCCTGGGCATTCCGCTGATCGCCGTCGGGCTGTTCTACGACCAGGGCTACTTCCGCCAGCAGCTCGACATCGACGGCTACCAGCACGAGGAATACCTCCAGTCGCGAGTCGAGGCCCTGCCGATCGAGCCCGCCCTCGACGTCGACGGCAACCCCGTCCAGGTGCAGATCGACACCCGCAGCGGCCCGCTGTTTGCCAAGGTCTGGAAGATGGCCGTCGGCCGGGTGAACCTCTACCTGCTCGACTCCGACGTGGAAGGCAACTCTCCCGAAGACCGCGAACTCACGAGCCGGCTCTACGGCGGCGACACGCGGACGCGCATCAGGCAGGAGATCATCCTCGGCATCGGCGGCGTGAAGGCGATTCGGGCGATGGGAATCGTGCCGGGCGTCTACCACCTCAACGAGGGCCACTCCGTCTTCGCGACGCTCGAAGCGGTCCGCGGCCGCATGGAGCGCGACGGCTACCCCTTCGACGACGCCGTCCGCCGCGTGGCCCGCCAGACCGTCTTCACCACCCACACCCCCGTCCCGGCCGGCCACGACCGCTTCGACAACCATCTGATCGAGGAGCACCTCGGGCCGACCCGCGATGTCCTCGGAATCTCGCACGACCAGCTGATGGGCCTCGGCCGCGTCGAGCCCCACAATCCGGGCGAGTCGTTCTGCATGACGGTGCTCGGGCTGAAGATGTCGCGGCGGGCCAACGCCGTCAGCGCCCTCCACGGTCACGTCAGCCGGAAGATGTGGGCCAACCTCTGGCCGGGGCGGATCGAGGAGGAGGTGCCGATCGGCCACATCACCAACGGCGTCCACGTGCCCTCGTGGCTGTCGTGGCAGATGCTCCAGCTCTATGACCGCGTCTTCCCGCACAACTGGTTTCGCCGCATGGGCGAGCCCGACGTCTGGCAGAAGATCCACGAGTGCGATCCCGGCGAACTCTGGGAGACCCACTACGCCCTGAAGAACCTGCTGCTCCAGTTCGTCCGCCGCCGGCTCTCCCGGCAGTGTCGCCGCCGCGGCGAGTGCGACGAGGCG
This sequence comes from Pirellulales bacterium, assembly GCA_051006595.1. Taxonomy (GTDB): domain Bacteria; phylum Planctomycetota; class Planctomycetia; order Pirellulales; family UBA1268; genus QWPN01. Next base: position 960 of record JBPCTA010000035.1, on the reverse strand, counting down.
GTGGAGATGGCACAGTCGGTGCTCGACCCAAACATCCTCACGATCGGGTTTGCCCGGCGGTTCGCCACCTACAAGCGGGCCGACCTCGTGCTCCAGGATCTCGACCGGCTGCACGCGCTGATCGCGAACCCCGATCGGCCGATCCAGATCATCTACGCGGGCAAGGCCCATCCGGCCGACGAGCCGGGCAAGGCCCTGATCCGCACGATTGCCAACCTGCGGAATGATTCCCGGTTTGCGGGCCGCGTGGTCTTCGTGGAGGACTACGACATCAACGTCTGCCGCCACCTCATCCAGGGCGTCGACGTCTGGCTCAACAATCCCCGCCGGCCGCTGGAGGCCTCGGGCACGAGCGGCGAGAAGGTGGTGCTCAACGGCGGTCTCAACTGCTCGATCCTCGACGGCTGGTGGGCGGAGGCGTTTGACGGCCGCAACGGCTTCGCGATCGGCCGTGGCGAGACGCACCACAACGACGAGATCACCGACCGCCGCGACGGCGAGGCCCTCTTCAAGGTTCTCGAAAACGAGGTCGTGCCGCTGTTCTACGAACGCGACTCCGACGGTCTGCCGCGGACCTGGATCAGGATGATGATGAACTCGATCAGTTCGCTGGCCTGGCGATTCAGTTCGCACCGCATGGTGATGGACTACGCCCGGGCCTGCTACGTGCCGGCCGCCGGCGGCGTGTCGTGCGACATGGCGAGCCGGTAGTTGTTGTCCGTCAGCTGACGGTTCGACCACCTCATGCGGGTGCTTGGGCTGGCGTGCGCTCGGGGATGCCCTGAGCTGCCTTCCTGCCCGGGTCTGACGAACGGCCGGAGCGCTGCCTGCCGCGCTCGTCACTCGTCGAGGGTGCGTCTGCCGCGGAGCAAGTGGTGATAGTGCTGGGCGAAGCGGTGGGCCTCGTCGCGGACGTATTCAAGGAGCCGCAGGGAGTAGGAATCCCGCGACAGGCGGAGG
>JBPCTA010000034.1:0-3012 GCA_051006595.1 Pirellulales bacterium | reverse complement strand
CAGGAGGGTGTTCGCGATTCCGCTGATGCTCGCCGCTGCGGCCCGCTGGGCCCCGGCGAGCGAGTCGTGCCAGCCGTTGGCCGGCACCAGCGTCCCGTGGGCAAGGCGGGCGTACGGCACGCCCTCCACCTCGACGGCGTCGCCGGTGCTTGTGTACGTCCCGACACCGTCCCGGCAGACGCTGGTAGTCACCGTGATCTGGTAGAGCTTCTTCACTCGGCCACCTCCCCGGCCGGCGCCGGCTCGATCTGCTGGTGGCGATCCGCGATCATCTGCCTCGCCGTCTCGGCCTGTTCAGGCGTCAGCCGGCCTTCCGCCTCGAGGTCGTCGACGATGTCGCCGATGTCCCCGAGCTGCTCGACGCTCGTCGCCGCGGCGATCTGCTCGCGGATGGTGGGCTTGCGGGCGGGAGCGTTGGCGAACAGCGGCTCCAGCGCCTCGATCGTCATGGGCAGCTCTTCGCCGAGCCCGTACCGATTCTTCGCGTCCCACGCCGCGGCCCGCTCGGTGTGCATCACCCGCTTCTTGCCACCGATGCCCTTCGTGCGGCCGTCGCTCCCCTCGGTGGTCTGCACCTTGTAGGTGCAGAACAGCAAGGCGTCGGCCCACTCCTTCAACAGCGGGGCGGTCTGCTTCGCGAGCTTGAGCTCGTATCGATCGAAGCCGTCGGCGAGATCGGGCGGGCTGGTCCGCTGGACCTTGCTGTGAGCAACGAAGACGACGTTGAGCCCCTGACCGACCAGCGCGTCGCACGACGAGAGGAAGCGGCCGAACTGCTCGGCGACGATCACCCAGCCCTTGCCGTAGCCGAAGTCCTCGATGCTCTTCTTCCGGGCGTCCTTGAGGACGCTCTCGACGAGCAGCCGCTCCGCCCAATCTGCGGAGTCGATCACGACCGTCTTGAACTCCCGGCTGGTGCCGATCTCGGCGACCGCCTGGCGGAGGTCGTCCCACGAGCCGATCGACACGCGGGCGACATCGAGGTGATGCGTCCCCTCCTCGGTGTCGAGGATCACCGCAGACGGGAAGGCCGCGGCCAACGTCGATTTGCCGATGCCCTCCGTCCCGTAGATCACCACCCGCGCCGGCGTCGCTCGCCGGCCTCGTTCGATTTTCAGAGCCATCAGCCTTCCCTCCTCGCGTCCTTGTCGTGATGCAAATCCATCAGCCGCTTATGCCGCTCGGCCATCACCTCCACCTTCTCCCGCGTGCCCGGGAGGGCCCGCGTCGGCTGCGGTGTGATGACCGTGTCGATCCGTCGTTCGATCTCGTGAGCCAGGACCAGCACGTCGCGAAGCATCCGCAGGTCGCCCCTCGCCGCCGCCTGGGCGTAGAGGTCGCCTGCGAGACTCGCGCCGCCTGCCTTCTCGGGCCTCGCGTAGCAGTTCAGCGTGTGCGTGAGCAGTGCCTGGAATCGCCGGCTCTCCCGGATGACCTTCGCCACCTCCGGCCGCACCGTCCGATGGATTCGCACGCGGGCCGGCGTGACCACCGTCCGCCGTGAGCGGCGGTTGGCGGCACACGGCCGGACCTCACGGACGCCCGACGGCGCCGGCCTCGCAGCCAGCCGCCAGAACGTCTTCTGCTTCACCACCAGCGAGTCACCGGCCATCTGCGTCCCCCGTTGCCGGCCGGCCCGTCCTGGGCCAGCCGGCGTCCTCCGTGCGATCCCGCTCCGCGGGCTCCCTGCCTCCGGCCTCCGGCCGTCGGCCCGTCCTGTTCACCACGCATCGATTTCGCTCGGACGCACCACCAGCCAGGCACCGTCGATCTCCACGACCACGCGCCCTGGCTCCGCCGACTGCACGCAGCCAGAGAAACGCTTGCCGCACGTGACGCCCGTCACCCACTGGCCCTCGTCCGGCAGCAGCGGCCCGCCGTAGACCTCCGCCAGGCCGTTGATTGCCGCGACCGCTTCCGCGTCGCCCGGGTGTCGATCCGCTGCCATCGCCATGCCTCGTCCTCCTCGTGGGGTCACTTCCCGACGCAGCAAGAGTCACTGCGTCGCCGTTTCTCGTAGGCGCGGCGGAGCCACTCGCGGCCCGCCTCCAACGCCTCCTCGCGCGTCGCGAAGACGCGCTTCATCGCCAGGCCGTCGTGCCGCACCTGTACTTGCCACCGCAGCTCGCTCGCGATGTTCGCGAGGTAGGTGATGGGCAGGTCGGCGTTCTCGAGCTTGCGGCGGCGGTACTCCGCCCAGTACGCGGCGACCTTCGCCTTTCGCTGGGCCTCCGTCGTCGCGGCGTCGGGCCGAACGGTGATCGAGGAGTTACGGACCTCGCCGCGTCTCGCGGCCACCGCCATCTCCGGCGTCCAGCCCGCCTGGATCTCCTGACAGAGGGCGGCGATCTCTTCGGGCGACGGGCAGCCGTCGCGGTCGCCGGTGAGGATCTGGATCGCGTAGCGGACGCGCCAGGACGGGATGCCGAGGCACTCCGCGATCAGCGAGTCCTGGTAGCCGCGTCGGCGGAGGTCCGCCACCCTCACCAGGTCCGTGCCGTTCGCGTCGTGCGTCGGTAGTTCTTCGTTCGTCGTCGTCGTGACCATCGCTCTTTGCCTCTTCGCTTCTGTTCATCTGTTCACTAGTTGTTGCCAGCCTAAGGGGCCGGTCAACAACTGCGAGCAAAATGGAAGCGAGGGCGTTTTCCTCCGTGAAAACTGGCAGCGGGCGGCGATTCGTGCCGGTAGCGGTACTGCGGGCAGCATAGCGGCAGTGCCGCTATCGGTACAGTGGTCAACGAAAAAGGCCGACGAGGCTCAAAAGGGCGTCGATCAGCGACGCGACAGCTCGAGCGGCCGGCGTATCTGCGGCGAGGTCCTGGCCGAGACGTACGAGTGCGAGGGCCGAGATCAGCGAGTCGATGTGGCGGTGCATGTGTCGTTGTCCGGCGTCTCGGTCGTCGTGAGTTGAAGTGCCACCCGTTTCGCAGCTGGTCGGCAGGCCGGGTGGCCCCACCGTGTTCGATCGGTGCCGCCGGCCCGATTGCCGGCGGCGTGCCGCGCCTCAGGCGG
>JBPCTA010000033.1:0-3434 GCA_051006595.1 Pirellulales bacterium | reverse complement strand
GCCACCGCCACCCATGCCACCGCCACCCATGCCACCAGTGCCGCCAGCACCGGCGCCTGAAAAGTTGAACTGCGTCACCGTGCCGACGCCGGAGAACAGCGGCTGGGCGTTAATTCGCACGTAGCGTCTGTCGGCCGACACCACGGCCGTGATCGACAGGTTGGTGCCCTCGGGCAGCGTGGTGATGATGGGCTGATAGCCGACCGCGCCGTTGCCGAAGAACGGCATGCCCGGACCGGCCTGCGTCTGGGGCGGGCTGCCACCCCGGCTCTGCGACATCGACTCCGTCGCCAGGGGATCGGTGATTGCGGCCAGTTGTTGGGCGAGAACAGCCTTGCCGAGCGAGCGCTGGGTTTCGACGTCGTGCGCGATCTGGGCATCCAGCAACGGTTCTCGGCGGCGGCCCTCGGGCACATTCACCGCCAGCAACTGGTCGTCGGCGCCGATGCGGATCTGGCGACGGAGCACCTGCTCGCGGTCCGTGCCACGGTGGATCGTCATCTCCGCCGTGATGGTGTCGGCCGCGACTTTGCCAGATGCCCGCCGCACGAGGATGCGATAGTCGCCCGGGAAGGCCTCCGTGGCGACGTAGCGTTCGTGATGCGTCGCGTTGTCGGGATCGGTGGCGGCGTTGTTGTCGCCCAGGAGCACGCCGCCGGAGGCCGACCGCGGCGCGGAGAGCGAGCAGACCGTGCCGGCTGGTTCCTCCACGATCACATCGATATCCGCATCACCTGTCCAGGAGAGGTCGATCACGACATCGCGGACGAGCGCCGCATCGACCGCAGCCTTGAAACGTGCCGCGTCATCCGCACGGCCCTGCTTCTCCAGGGAATCGATCGTGGATTTGGCGAGCCGGGCCGCTCGGGTCACTGCCTCCTGCTGCCCCGCCGGCCATTCGTGGGCGAGCACGCCAGGGCAGGCCCACGCCAGTGCGGCGTCGTCGTTGGTTCTCGCGGCCACCGCCATCGCCAGGGCATAGGCCTCGCGGTTTGCCGGATCGATCCGCGTGAGTTGCCGGCAGAGGCGGAGAGCCTGTTTGTCGGAGCCAAATCGGGCCAGGTAGTTGGCGAGTTGCAGGAGTTCGATGCTGCTCGAGGCGAAATCCGCCCCCGAGAGCAGAACCCGTTCCACGTCTTCGCGCGGGCGGCCTGCGGCCTCCATGGCCAAGGCCAGCGATTCGTACATCCACGGCTCCGCATGGCCGCAGGCGATCGTCGCCGAGATCAGGTCGGCGGCGCGGTCAAACTCGCCTTTCCGGCCGAGTTCGGCTGCCGAGACCCGCACCTGGGCCAGTCGCAAGGCGGCATCCCGCTCGTCGGCCGCATCTCCCCGCGACGCGGCTTCGATCGAAGGCAGGTACGCCTTGACCGCCGCCGGCAGGTCCTTCGCGGCCAGCACAGATTCCGGCAGGCCGATCCGATCCGCCGCCGGCACACTCGTGGGCTTGTCGCCTCCGGAGGTTGCGGCCGTCTGCACGATGCCGGGCTTGGCGACGCGGGTCAGCCGTGATTTGGCTCCTGCCACCTGGAAATGCCCTGCTGTCGGTTCCTCAGCCGCCAGCAATCCCGCGGCCCGGCGGCTGCGAATCGCCTGGTCCATGAGGAGTCGCAGGGCCGACTTCACGACCGGCTTGTCGTGAATCCAGGCCGCCACCGCCTCGCCGTGGGCGGCGTAGGCGTCATGCAGCCAGGTCGGGGCATCGGTCGTGATCCAGGCGCGGAAGGTGAGCCAGCGGGGATCGTGCACACCGTAGACCTCGCGGGCGACCCAGCAGAATCCCATGCCGCCGCCGCCCATACCGCCCCCACCCATACCGCCGCCCATGCCCATGCCGCCTCCCTGGCCGCTGTTGATGCCACCCTGGCCTCCCATGCCACCGCCGGTCTGAAACGGATTCAAACCACCGCCGGGATTGATCGGCATCACGAGATCAGCGACCGGATAGACCTTCACGACGAGGTTCTCCTGGGCCTTCTCCTTGGTCGTGATCAGCAGCACTTCATCTTTGATCAGGTAGGTGAGGTCGATGTTGCCCAAGAGCAGTCGCAGGGCAGATCGCAGGGAGATCCCCGAGAGGTTTTGCGTGATCGGCGTGTCGAGGTCGATACCAGCGTCTTCGAGCGCCTTGACGTCGAGTTCGACGGGGATGTTGTGGGCGTCGCGGATCTGGGCGATCACGTCGCGGAGCGGTGTCTCCGTGAACTCGAACCGCGAGACCGGCTCGTCGAGGGCGGTGTAGATGGCCTGTTCCCTGCTGCCAGGGTTGGCCAGATCGACTGATTTGTACTTCTCGCGGATCCGGGTGATCTCCTTCCACCGCGCCGCACTCGGGTAGATGATCGGCGGCTCGTCGGCGAAGGGGATGGCGGCCACGTCAACAAGATGCAGAACATCCATGAAGCCAAGTTCCTGATCGCGACGGACACGAGTGTTTTCGGCGTCGTAGTCGAGGATTCGGGCCACGAGCGGTGCGGTGCGACCGATCACCCGAGCGGTCATGGGAATCGGGTGGTTGGCGTAGAGCGGCGGAGCCTCCTCGGCGATCTGCTCGGCGACGTCCCGTTCGGCTTGCACGAACGCGGTCGTGGGCCGCTGGTAGCCGACCCGGATCCCCTCTTCGACGAGCGCGTTGTATCGCTCGGTCAACTGCTTGATCTTGTCCTCGCGACGCTGCAACTCGGTGTTGAGCCGCTGCCGTTCGCGGCCAATGGCGGCCCGCCGCTCGGCGGCGAGGTCGCACTCGACCTTTTCCCGCGAGCGAACGATCGACTCGCGAATTCGCATCTCGATCTGCGCGAGCAGCCGCTCGCGGGTGCCGGCGTCGAGGTCGTCGTTCCGGCGGACCACTTCCTGCTGCTCCTTGAGCCGTTCCCGGGCCCGGTCCGGATCGGTGGTCAGCAGGTTGCGGGCATCCCGGAGCTTGACGGCTGTTTCCTGCTCGAGATTCTGGCTGCGGACCCGTCGCATCGCCTCCAGTTCGTCGAGTTCGGTCGCGGCGTCGTCGCGTGGAGTCAACGGGCCGCCGTCGATGTCGTCAGCCATCGGCGCTGGCAGGGTCGCCGGATCAGTCGCCAGCTGACGCTGGGCGACCTGGCGGACGAGCGCCGCATCGCCGTTGTCGGGATCGCGGCGGAGCGAAGCTTCCGCAAGCCGCACCGCTGCAGCATGGGCGCCGGTGGCCTGGGCCTGCCGCGAGAGCGTCGCGAGCGTCGCTGCTTCCCCGCGGATCGCGCTCCGGGCGAGCGCGAGGCCCTCACGGCCAAGGAGCGGGAGAAAGACACCGTCGCTTGGACGCGCGTTGCGGGCCAACTCTGCGAGGTAGGCATTTTCCTCTCTGGGCGTGGCAGACGGGATCACGACCGTCGTCGCGGCGGCTACCAGAGCCACGGCCATTTCCACTCGTCCACCGGAGAGATCGCCCTCGATCAACA
>JBPCTA010000032.1:0-6326 GCA_051006595.1 Pirellulales bacterium | reverse complement strand
GTCCTGGCCAGCCTCCTCGACCTCGAGCGTCTCGTTGTTCTGGATCTCCTGCTCGATCCGCTCCTCGAGCGCCATCACCGGCAGTTGCAGGATTTCCATCGACTGGATCATGCGCGGCGCAAGCACTTGCTTTTGCGCCATCCGCATTTCCTGGCCGAACGACATCCGCATGACTGCAATCCTCGTGCCGATTTTCACGCCGGGCCAAAAAGGCTGTCCCGACGACCCCGAACCCCCTTGAGAATACCCCTGTTTCAAGGAGTCTGCGCGTCCCGGCATGAAAAATGCGTTGCCGGGCGGCGGGGGCCCCCAGAACGGCCGCCCGGGAGGTGCCGTGGTGATGACGGACTCGCCGGCTTCGGGGCGAGCGTCGGGCTAGAACTTTCGTCGGCCTGCAAAGGCGTCCACGAGCATTTCGCGATTCGCCTGCTCGAGCGAGGCGCCCACCGTCAGGCCGCGGGCCAGCCTCGTGAGTTCGACGGGCATGCCCTCGAGCCGTTGGGCGACCACGAGAGCCGTGGAATCGCCCTCGACATTGGGCGTCGTGCCCAAAATGACTTCCCGGAACTGTCCCTTGGCGACCCGGGCCGCAAGCACGTCGAGCGTGAGACCCTCGGCGCCCCTGCCCTCCAGCGGTGCGATCTTCCCTTGGAGCACGTGATACACCCCTCGGTAGTTGCCCGCCTGCTCGAGCGCGAGCAGATCTCGCACCTGCTCGACGACGCACAACAGTCCTCGATCACGACGAGGATCGCCGCAAATGTCGCATTCCTCACCCTCGGCCAGATTGAAGCAGGTGCGGCAGGGCCGCAGGTTTTCCTTGACCGCGCGGATGGCATCGGCAAACCGGAGCGCCTCGTCGCGGGGCTGGTTGAGCACGTGATACGCCAGCCGCTCGGCCGTCCGCCGGCCGATGCCGGGAAGTTCGGCGAACGAATCGATGAGCCGCCCGATGGCGCCGCGTTTTTCAGCCATTGCCTTCCTCCATACCGTCGCCGCTGTCGTCATCAGAACGATGCTCTTCGTCGCTCTCGCGATCCCCGATATCGGCCACCTGCGTGGCCCCACTCGCAAGCATCGGGCCGGCGGCCGCGATCGTCACCGGCCTCGGCGACCGCGGCGGATCGACCTTGCGAATGGCGGCGTCAAACACCGTGCGAGCGTGGGCGACAAGCGGGTGCTCGGCCACTTCGCGGAGGAGTGCCGCATGCGTCTGGGTGGCGGCGGGCCGGGCCGAAGGCTCGCCGGCAACGGTCGGTGTGGCGGGGCTGGCGCTGGCCGTCGCGAGTTGGATCACGTGCCGCACATGGCGGCCGGCCAGCGACTCGAGCGACCGCATGATCGTCGAGGCGACCTCCGGACGCTTGAGAAATGACGCGGCCGTCGCCGCCTGCGCAGGCAGCAAAACCTCGAGCACTCCGTTGTTCCAGACGGCTCCCGACACTTCGGCCGCGAAATCCGCGGCGAGGCCGTCGAGGGTCTCGACCACCGCCTGCCAGGCCCTCAGCGGCTCGGCTGGAAGGGCCCGCGCCACCAGCCGGTCTTTGGATGGATCCGCGACCGGCAGCACGACATCCGCCGTATCATCCGCGGGCGAAACCGGCTCCGGGGCGACTGCCGCGGGCGATTCAGCGGCCGGCGGGGTCAGGTCGGTCGTTTTTTTTTGCGGCGCCGCCGCCACCGGCGGCGTTTCCAACCGCGAAACGGCCGCCCGCGTCGCCGTGACTGCCGGCGCCGACCGCACCGGCACGGCACTGGCCGCGGAGCCGGCCAGCCGATCGACCGCAGCGGCAACGCTGTCGAGATCCTCGAGCGAGGCCAGCCGGATCACCGCCATCTCGGCGAGCAGAGCCGGATGGCCGCTGGTGCGCATCCGCGACAGCGAGTGGTCGAGAATCTGGAGCATCGCCAGGAGCGTGGCCGTGCCGAGTTGGCCGCCGACTGCCGCCAGATCAAGGCCCACTCCCTCCGACTGCGACAGCATCGAGGCGTCACAGCCCACGCTCGCCAGCAGGCAGTCTCGCAGTGCGGCGAGCATCTGCTCCAGCACGCCCCCAGCATCGGCGCCGCCTTCGAGGGCCGCATCGAGCGCCGCCAGAGCCCGCGCGGGATCGCGACCGGCCACGGCCGCGACCAGTTCGCCGATCCGCTCCTCGCGACCGGTGCCGATCAGCGAATGCACGTCGTCCACCCCGATCGGCCCGGAGGCCGACCCGAGCAGTTGCTCCAGCAGCGACTGGCTGTCGCGCATGCTCCCGGCGGCCCGCCGGGCGATGAGCATCAGCGCCTCGGGCGAGACCTCGGCCCCCTCCGCCTCGACGATCTGGGCGAGTCGGCGGGCGATCGACGGCGTGTCAACGGTGGTGAAATCGAACCGCTGGCAGCGCGAGAGAATCGTGATCGGGAGTTTCTCCGGCTCCGTCGTGCAGAGCACGAACTTCACGTGCGCCGGCGGCTCTTCCAGCGTCTTGAGCAACGCGTTGAAGGCCTCCCGCGTAAGCATGTGGACTTCGTCGATGATATAGACCTTGAACCGGCCGCGGGCCGGACGAACCGAGGCGTTTTGCCGCAGTTGTCGGATCTCATCGACGCCACGGTTGCTGGCCGCGTCGATCTCGACGACATCAACATCCTGGCCGGCGGCGATCGCGGTGCACGAGTCGCAGGCGTTGCAGGGCTCGGCGCCCGGCCCACGATCGCAGGAGAGCGCCTTGGCATAGATGCGGGCGGCGCTGGTCTTGCCGACACCGCGGGCGCCCGTGAAGAGGTAGGCATGCCCAATGCGGCCCGATTCGATCGCGCCGGAAAGCCCGCGGGCGACATGCTCCTGGCCGACGAGGTCGGCAAACAGCTGCGGCCGATACCGCCGCGCGACCACCTGGTATCCGGCCGATTCAGCCATCGCTCACGTCCGCAACGGGGCACCGATCACCAACCGTGAAAACCCTGGGCCTGCTCGCTGACCAGCCGCAGCAGCCGGAAGCCGATGAGAGGCCCACCGCACAAAGAGACGACCGCTTATGGCTGCTGCGGTTAGGCCCTGACCAGGTTCGCAGATCCCCATCGCAGGGGCCTCTCATCGGCATCCGAACTGCACTGTTTTGTACGTCCGCCGGCCCATCCGGTCAAAGGTTGCTACATTCTCCGCCCATGGCGTCAACAACGTCCCCCATGATGCAGCAGTTCGAGGCGGCGAAGGCCCGCTGCCCGGGAGCCCTGGTGCTCTTTCGGATGGGAGACTTTTACGAACTCTTCGGCGACGACGCCCGCGCGGCGGCGAATCTGCTCGATCTCACGCTGACCAGCCGCGAAAAGGGCCCCGATGCCCTTCCCATGGCCGGCTTTCCGCATCATCAGCTCGATCTGCATCTGGTGAAACTCGTGGCTGCGGGTCGTCACGTGGCCATCTGCGAGCAGCTGGATGCTCCGGTCTCGTCGGATGGCAAGCCGGCGAAGGGGCTCCTTCGTCGTGAAGTCACGCGGATCGTCACGCCCGGCATCGCGGCCGACGAGACCCTGCTCGACCCCGCGCATCGCAACTGGCTCGTCGCGATCCTTCCGCTGATGACCGTGACGGGAGGGACAGCGGGCGAGACCGCCGACGGGCAGTCTCGCAAGGTCGGGCTGGCGTGGATCGACGTCGCCGCCGGCCGGTTCGAGGCCGCGGTGGTGGACCGGGACGACGTGGCCGACCACATTCTCCGCCTCGATCCGGCCGAGTGCTTGTGCGGCGAGAAGCATCGGGAGGCGGTCGCGGACCTCGTGCAGCCGGCCGGTTCGCGGCTCGTGACCACGCGGCCCGACTGGTGGTTCGAGACCGCCACCGCCGACGCCGCGGTGACCCGCGCGATCGGCGACCGAAGCCTCGAGGGCCTGGGCTTCGAGCTTCCCGCCGACGGTCCGGGCATTGCCGCAGCCGGCGCGATCGTGGCCTATCTCGAGGAGAACGAGCCGGCGGCGGTGGCCCGGATCGACACGCTCGCCGTGTGGCGGCCGGGCCGCCGGCTGGAAATCGACGAGGCATCGCGACGCAGTCTGGAGATCGTCCGCTCGGCATCCACGGGCCGGCGGGAGGGTTCGCTGGCGGGCGTGCTCGACCGCTCGCGATCGCCGATGGGCGGCCGGCTGCTGGGGGAGTGGCTCGCGGCACCGCTCGTGGACAAGGCTGCCATCGACGACCGGCTCGACGCCGTGGCCACGCTTGTCGCGGATGCCGCGCTCGCTGCACGCCTGGCCGACCGGCTCACCGGCATCGGCGACCTGGAGCGGCTCGTGGGCCGCGTGATGACAGGCCGGGCCGGACCGCGGGATCTCGAGCGCATCGGCCGGGCGACGGCCATCCTGCCCGAGATCGTCGTCGCCTTGGAACGTTCTGGTGGCCTGCTCGGCGACCTCCGCGACGGGCTCGATCCCTGCCCCGACATCGCCGCGCGGATCGGGGCCACGCTCCGCGAAGGCTGTCCGATGTTCGCCCGAGACGGCGGCTTCATTCGCCCCGGCTTCGACGCCCCGCTCGACGACTTGGTGGAGCTCGCCAGCGGCGGCAAGGCCTGGATCACCCGCTACCAGGCGCAGGAGATCGAGCGGACCGGCATCGCTTCGCTCAAGGTGGGCTACAACCGCGTGTTCGGATTCTTTCTCGAGATCGGCCGCACGCACGCCGAGAAGGTGCCTCCCGAATACATCCGCAAGCAAACGGTAAAAAACGCCGAGCGGTACACCACGCCCGAGTTGGACGAACGCCAGCGGCAGGTGCTCGGCGCCGAGGAGGAGGCGGTGCGTCGCGAGGTGCATCTGCTCGACGAACTGCGGACGTTCGTCGCCGAGCAACGGAGCCGGCTCGATCGGGCCGCCGAGGTGCTCGCGATTCTCGACGTGCTCGTGTCGTTCGCGGAGGTCGCTCGGTCGCGAGGCTGGGTGCGGCCGGAGATTTCGACCGGCGGCGAGCTCCTCTTCGACGCGGGTCGCCATCCGGTGCTCGAGGTGCTGCTGCCCGCGGGCACGCTCGTGGCCAACGATCTGGCGCTCGCGGCCGGTGGCGTTGAAGCCCCTGCGATCCTGCTGGTCACGGGCCCCAACATGGGCGGCAAGAGCACCTTCATCCGGCAGGCGGCGCTCGTGGTGGTGATGGCGCAGGCGGGGAGTTTCGTGCCCGCCGCGCGGGCGCAGGTGGGCATCGTTGACAGGCTCTTTGCTCGAATCGGCGCCGGCGACGATCTCGCCCGGGGAGCGAGCACGTTTCTCGTGGAGATGGCCCAGACCGCGCGGATCCTCAATCGGGCCACGCCGCGGAGCCTCGTGATCCTCGACGAAGTGGGCCGGGGCACGAGCACCTTCGACGGACTCGCCATCGCGCAGGCGGTCGTCGAGCACCTGCAAGGCCGCGTTGGCTGCCGCACGCTGTTCGCGACGCATTACCTCCAGCTCGCCGCGCTCGAACGCTTGCCGGGCGTCGCCAACGCGCAGGTCCTGGTGCAGCAGCACAAGGAGCAGCTCGTGTTTCTCCACCAGGTGGTGCCGGGCGCCGCCGACAAGAGCTGGGGCGTGCACGTGGCGCGGCTCGCGGGCGTGCCGACGGCGGTCATCGACCGCGCCCGCGACCTGCTCCTCGGCCTCGAGGCCGACGCCGCCGCAACGCCGAAGCCGCGCCGCAAGACCCCGGCGAGCGAACAGAAGTCGCTCTTCGAGTGACGCGTTGAAGGCCGTTGGACGTCAGCCTCGACGCGCCCAACCGGCTCGGGTCTGCCCACACCCTCTCGCGGGACGTTCGCCTCCGCCCTCCGGGCTTTGGCTTACTGCATGTCCGCGGCGCTCCGGCATCCATGCCTGCGCTTGCTTCCATAGCCCGTCTCGAGGGGATGGGCAGCCCCGAGCCTTTCTCGCATCGGTTGAGGAGAGCGAGGGGTTGCCCGTGCCAATGGAGCGGCCTTGCCGGCACGCGAAGCCAGGATGGCGCAGCGGGACGGCACAGAGCGAGCGAAGCCAGGATGGCGTAGCGAGCGTTCGGCGGAATTGGCATGGGCAAGCCCGAAGCCGGGTTGGGCGAATCGACGCACGCTGAGGGCAGAGACGGCGTGATGGCACGGGCAGCCCCGGCCCGTCACGCCAGCCGGGCGTGTGCCTCGAGGAGGAGTTCCTCCGTCTCCTCCCACCCGATGCAGCCGTCGGTGACCGACACGCCGTAGGCGAGCTTCGAGCGGTCGGCGGTCGCCTCCTGGCTGCCGGCGGCGATGTTGCTCTCCAGCATCATGCCCACGATCGCGCGGTCGCCCGCCACACGCTGCGCGAGCACGTCGCGCCACACGATCGACTGGCGACGGTGGTCC
>JBPCTA010000031.1:0-12929 GCA_051006595.1 Pirellulales bacterium | reverse complement strand
GGTCCCAGGTGGGCAGCGCGTTCAGCACGCCCACGGTGGGTGCTTCGTACAGCCTCAACACCGCCTTCGTCTCGAACACGGCGCCGTACAACGTCCCCGCCGGCACGACGGTGACCTTCAAGATCGTGCCCCTCGGCTCCACCGGCGGCGCGTCTAGCCCCAAGTTTAAGTGGATCTCGACGGCCACCTCGGCCGCCGACCTCTCCCTGGTCGGCACCACGGGCGGCGGCGCCTGGGAAATGTTCTGGTCGGGTGGAGCGAGCGGCACCTGGAACTATGTGGATGCCTCGTGGCTCAAGGACAACACCGGCTCGTCGCAGGCGTTCGTGGCCGGTGACAATGCGACAGTCGCGACCGCCGCAGCCCTCACGCTCGACCCGGCGGGCATTTCCGCCGGCGTGGTGACGGCGAGCGCCACCTCTGGCACCACGACGTTTGGCGGAGGCTCGCTCGCGGCCGGCTCGCTGATCAAGTCGGGGGCCGGCACGCTCGTGCTCTCGTCGTCGAACTCCTTCGCCTCGGGCGGCACCCTCGCGGGCGGCTCCGTGCAGGTGGACAACGCCACCGGCCTCGGCACCGTGGCGATGACGTTCGACGGCAGCACGCTCGTCAATGGCGGCGGCGTGTCCGCCGTGGCCACGCCCTTCACGGTCGGTGCGGGCGGCATGACCGTCGCGAACGCGAGCGACCTGACCCTCAGCGGACTGATCATCGGCGGCTCGAGCGGTCGGTTTACGAAAACGGATGCCGGGAATCTAACGCTGAGCGGCGTGTTCGGCACCCAGAACACGGCGCCCCTCGAAATGGACCTCTCATCAGGCACCACCACCTTGAGCAGTGGACAGAAGAACGTGGGCGGGCCAGCGGTCACGAATGATTGGAACGGCAGTGTCGTGCTGAACGGGGCCACGGTCATGATCCATGGCGGCGTCGTCAGCGGATCGGGCATCATCACCAATGAGAGCAGCGCCTCCGTCATCGCGTCCCGACTCAACATCGGCGTTGTGACGGTCGCCAACAACATCGTGCTGAACCAGTCGCTGACAGGGAGTTCACCGAACGGCAACAACAGGCTCACGTTCACGGGTAACATCAGCGGCGCGGGCGGACTCGCGCTCGTGGGCAACGGCACGAAGCAGTTCGATGGCATCAACACCTATCAGGGCCCCACCACGATCACGGCCGGCGTCGCTCGCATCAACGGATCGCTCACAAACGCCAGCACCGTGACGGTGACCGGCCCGGCCACGCTCAGCGGCAGCGGCTCCATCAACTCGACCACGACTGTCCAGAATCTGGGCGTGCTCTCGCCAAACGTTCCCGAGGGCGCGGCCAGACTCACGTTTGGCAACGGGCTCACGCTTGATGCCGGGGCGAGCACCACGTGGAATCTCTATGCCAACACGGATGCCACAGGCGATGCCGGTGCGCTCCTCGGCTACTCGCAGGTCGCCGTCACCGGCGGCAACCTGACGGTCACCAGTGGCGCCACGCTCAACCTCGTCTTCAGCGGTTCCGGCTCGACGGTGCTCTGGAGCGACCCGTTCTGGAACACGAGCCGATCCTGGACGATCGTCGACTATTCCGGAAGCGGATCGGAAAGCCTCGCCAACTACACGATCAGCAACGTGAGTTTCGTCGATTCCGGCACGCAGGCCCTGGATACCGTCACCCGCGGCTCATTCAGCGTCAGCAACAACGGCCAAGACATGTTTCTGAACTTCAACGCTGTTCCGGAACCGGCGTCCGCCGTACTCGCCGGGTTCGGAATCCTGGCGGCAGCGGCGGCGGTCCGACGGCTGCGGATGAAACAGCGTCTGCCGGATGCACCGCCCCACGAACGACGCTCCGCCTGATCACGGGCGGCACGAGTCGCGCACCAGTCCAGCCCGCGGCCTCACGGCCGGTCGGCTTGGACAGATCACGCTCCCGATACTGAGGAGCCGGTCGGAGGGCACGCACAGACGCCGGGAATCGTTGCGACTCACGAGCGGCCGTCAGGCCCCGAGCGCGTCTTCCAGGGCGGTGAGCCGGTCGCGAAGGGCAGCCACTTCCCGCTCCAGTTCGGTGATCCGGGATTCCAGGGCCGTGGTGGCTTTCAGCGAGGCACTGGATTCCACAGCTGCTCCCGCGGCGATCGGGGCCTGTAGCGACCTGTCGTCGCCGGACGTTGCCGAAGCGTCCGTCCGCGAGGCATGCGGAGCAGCCTGCGATGGTGACGGAGCCGGCGTTGACGCAGCCGCCGCAGCGGCCAGGCCGAGCTCCGCCCGCACCTTGTCGAGTTTTTCCTGGGGCAGGAGGCCGTGGGTGAGCATGCGACCGCGGCCGGGCGGCGAGAGCCAGATCACCAGGCCCTTCTCGGCGAGCCGATCGAGGTGGCCGCGAAGCGCGTCGAGATCGGGGATCGGATCCATGCGGCTGGCGCGACCACGGAGATCTCCCTCGGTTTGCTCGCCCCGGAGGAGGAGTTCGCCCATGATGGCCAGTTCCTCCTTGCCGACGCGCAGCCAATCGTAGGCCAGATGGCGATACCGCGGCAGCTTGCCGCTCCCAAAGACCTCCGCCGCGGCGCCGCACTTCCGCAGGCCCTCGATCGCCCGCGACACCTGCTCCTCATCGACGGTCATCACCGGATCGCGGTTGCTCTTCTGGTTGCAGCCCACGACGACGCCGTTGAGCGAGAGGGGATACTGATCGGGTGTGGTCTTGGCTTTCTCGATGAGCACGCCGAGCACTCTTCGTTCGAAGGCGTCGAGCGGACGGATCGGTTTCGTGCCCTCGGCAGGCGATGCGGCCGCGTGGTCGGTCATATGGTCCATGGATGATTCCTTTAGATGCCGATCAGGATCACGACGAGCGCGGCCAGCCCCACCGCCACGAGCGCCGTGCCCATGTAGCGGGCAATCGGTGGCCGTTCCGCGTAGCGGTAGTCATCGCTCACGATCGCCTTGAGCATGTGCCGGTGTTCCCACATTCCTGCCAGCGTCGCAGCGATGCCCAGGATAATGAGCACCGCCCCCGCGATCCGCATGCGAAACAGCGAGAAGCCGACGAGCTTGCCGTCAAGGCTCAAGGCCGCCTGACCGAGCCGCTCGATCCCGAAACCGAAGCTGATCATCGCCAGGCTCGTGCGAATCAAGGCCAGAAGCGTGCGGTCGGCCGCCTCGCGGTTTCGTTCGCGGGCGAGCTCGTTGGTGAGCGACGAGGGGCTGTCGGTGGAAGGCGTCATGCAGAGCAGGATACCAGCCCGGTTGTCACTTCACCTCCACCGGAATGCTCGCGGAATGCGCCGAGAACTCGGGGGCGTAGCGGCTGCGAAGCGTGGCGAACCCGCTCGACGCCTTGCCGCGGTGCGCCGTCCGGAGTGAATACTCGAACACGTGCGTGCCCCGTGGCAGTCGCTCGAAGAAAAACTGCGTGCTCGCGTCCCGAATGGCCAGATACCAGCCGGCCCCATCAGCCCAGCGCCAGCCCGACAGCACGTCCACGGGCTCCGTCAGCGAAGGCCGATGGTCGGCGAGTTCGAGAAATTCATAGTCGCGATCGCTGGTCACCACCAGTCGCACGACCAGCTCGTCACCCACATTCACCTGCGTGGTGCCATCCTCCCGCGCCGGCTCGAGCACCGGCCCGGCTTTCGTAAGCCGCTTCACGAACAGCTGCTTGTCGATGGCCAGTTCCGCCCGGCCGGCGGCCGGCACGTTGTCGATCGCATCGAGGTATTGCCAGTGCACGCCGCCCCAGGCGAAGCCCTTGCCCGGCTTGGTCATCACCACCTCGCCCATGGCCGGCGTGATCTCCCGCCGCACGAACCGCTCCTCGAAAAAGCCGGTGCCCGCCTCGACCCGTGCCGGTTCGACCTGCTGACCACCGACGGTGACCGTCACGAGCTCCTGCGATGCCAGCAGGTCGCGACCGCGGCCGAAGAGCGCGCCGACGGCGTCGGCCGTGGCCACGGTGCCGGGCCAGCGGCTGGTGCGCTTCTGGGACAGCAGCCAGGCCTTCAGCGCCTCGACCGCGTCGGCATCGCCCGCCACCTCGTCAAAGGCCTCGATCATGATCGACTGGGTCTCGATCGGCGCCGAAGCCCAACTCCACCACGTCGGATGCCGATCTCGCCACCACATGCCCTGCCAGGCATCCTGGTGGCCGTGCTCGCCCTGATGCTGGTCAGCGCCGGCCTGCGGCGCGTCGATGTTCACCGCCCGCTGCTTCAGGCTGTCGAGAATGGAGCGTGCTGTTTCACGATCACCGGCCCGATGGAGGGCGAGGGCGAGATGCCCCTGCGACCGGCGGGCGTCGAGTTTCATCCACGTGGTCTTCCCCAGGTCGAGCCCCCAGCGGATCGCGGCGGTAGCCGGGGCGTCGGGGGCCTCGTCCTCGACGAAGAAACTCCGTGCGTAGAGCGCGAAGGCACCGAAGGGCGTCAGCACCGGGTCGTCGATCCCCGTGGCCCGCTGCTGCTCCTTGATCAAACGGGCATCAAGCCAGGGAAGGGCGGCCAGCGCCGGCTGCACGTCGATCGCCACGCCGTTGGCCCGCAGCCGGCCGAAGCCCGCGATGATCGAGAGCGTGACGGGATCGCAGGATTGCCCGCCAGGAAACCATGGCCAGCCGCCGTCGCCATTTCGCAGCGTTTCCAGACGCGTCACCGCCGTCTGCATTTCATTCTCGGCGCGGGTCGCGTCGAAGAGCACTGCCATGCGAGCTCGAGACTCCCGCTCGTCCACCGCGTCGCGGACCCACGGCGTCTCCGCGAGCAGCGTTTTCATGAGGTCGGCATTCTTCTCGAGCGGGCTCTCCAGGGCGTCGGTCCCCTTCCACTGGGCAAACACCCGCTCGATGCGCGGATCGGCAGTCGCGATGTGGCGGGCGTAGGCGTTGGCATAGAGCCTCGTGAATAGGCTCTCGATGCATTCGTCGGATTCCTCCATCAGGCTCGGCAGGGCCAGCACGCCATACCAGGCCGGATTCGACGCCGCCTGCACCACCAGCGACTGGCTGCGAATCTCTGTACCGGCCGCTTCAAGCAGTCGCGGGATGGCCACCCGCCGCTGGCCGGGGCCGCGGATCGTGATCGGCACCGTCTCCGTGACGAGCACACGCCGGGGCAGCACGGGCACGACTGCCTCCTCGCCATCGGCTGCCAGCCGGGCCGATCCGGTGGCCGAACCGGTGGCGGTGTAACGGAGCGTGTCGGTGCCGTCGGCGACTTTGACGGTGAACACAACCGGCTGGGTCTCACCCGCGGCGATGTCGAACGGCTGTTCCCGTGGTCCGTCCACGAGGTCGTTTCGCGAATCGCCGGTGCGGGCGTCCGCCAACTCGAACCGCACCGTGCCCGCCAGCCTGCCCGACGACGTGTTGCTCACCTTCACCGGAATCTCGACCGTATCGCCCTCGCGGAAGAACCGCGGCATCAACGGCTCGACCATCAGGTCTTTGGAGGCCACGCATTGATCGATGATGGTGCCGCTCCGCAGGGCTGCATCGTGGGCGAGCCCCTTGAACTGCCAGGTGGTGAGTGTGTCGGGCAGCGTGTACTCGATCGTGACCGAGCCATCGGAGCCCGACACGAGCGTGGGCAGGAAGAAGGCCGTCTCGGCGAGATTCCGCCGCGGCGATGGAGCGACGGCCGGCTGATCGGCGGCGCCCACATCCTGACCGACGCCGCCGATGCTGGCCGTCGGCTGGTCGCCAGGGCGAGCGGCCGAGCCCTTGAACTTTCGATCGCCCAGCGACTCTTCAGCAGGTGCCGCCGCCATCGGCATCGCCCCATCCATTTCCATCCGCGTGGCAGCCCGACGCGTCCTCATGAAGGCGAGGCCGTCGACGCGAACGCCGCCCCACGCACCGCCATCCCACCTGCCCCCCGGAGGGCCAAAGGGATCGCGCAACTCGCGATACGTGATCTCGACGCCTTCGAAGACGGTCTGCCAGGTGCCGTGGATTCCGTTGAATCGCTCCGCCGCATTCGTGAAACCCACGCCGAGGGCCTCCGACTCGCGGCGGAAAAGGCCGAGCAGCCCATCCGCCGGCCACTGGTGCTCTGCCAGGGCGTCGAGCGACTGGTCGTAGAGCACGGCCAGCATCTCCGCGACCGCCGGCACCGCGGGGCCTGTGAGCGGATCGGCCGCGGTCGTGATCCGGGCCCGCCAGACCTCCTTGGCTGCCGGCTCGACCCGCCGAGTGAACCGCTCCCAGGCGATCACGAGCTTCTTGTCGGTCCACGGCACGTCGATCGTCTTCTGCTCTCGGTACAGCCGGCCATCGCGGACCATCCAGGCCGTCACGGTGAAGCCACCGCGGTTGGCATCGCCGGGCGTAAAGGTCACCGGCCACTGGGTGCGGCCCGCCGCGGTCCAGAAGCGTGACAACGTCGCGCCGGCCTGTGAGATCTCCACGAGCACCCGACCACGGTCATAGCCCGTGCCGACCACCGCGGAGAAAGCCTCTCCTGGCTCGACCATGGCCCGCGCCGCCTGCATCGTGAAGCCGCGCTTGACGGAATAGCGTTGGGCCGCAGGATCGAGCACCTCGAACACGGTCTGCCCGCGCACCTCGGGCACATCACCCTGCGCAGGGATCACGAACACGGCACGGTAGATGCCCGCCGGGAGGTTCGTCGCGACCTCGGCCGTGCCCGTGGCGGCTTCGGTCGAAACCTCGCGGCTCACCACGGCCGCGGCGTCAGCCCACCCGTTCGGATCCGCAGGATCGGGCGTCGGCCGCGGTCGGCCGCCCGGATTCCCCGCGGCCCGTGCCCGGCGCGCTCGTCCGAAGGGCACCGGTCGCGCTGGCGGTATTTCGTCGAGGAGGGTGCCGCGGACCACCTCGGCCGGCTGCACGAGCGGATGGATCGTGAACGTGCCCGTGGCGGCCCGCGGGTCGCCGTCGAGCGATGTCGTAGCGAGCGACAGTGCGACGGCTGCGGCCGGTCGCCCCTGCGCGTCCAGCACGTCGGCCGCGATGGCATGCCAGTCGCCGGCCGTGACCGTGGCCTGAACCTCCGTGTATCCCGCAGCCACGCTGCGTGCGGCCGAACGCGTCTCGCCCCCCGCATCCGTGACGTCCGCCACGACGCGATACGTGAACACGGGCAGAGCCTCCTTCGGCAGACTGCGATCGGGCACCGCCGGAAACCGAATCGTGAACCCGCCGTCGGCGTCGGTGACTTCAGTGCCCCGGGCGATCTTCCGCGACGAATCGTCGAAGGGCAGCCACGAAAACAACCAGCGACACCAGAGGGGCATTCTCGCCTGCCGCTCCACCCGCCAGCTCACTTTCGCGCCGCCCACGGCGAGGCCGGTATAGGTCGTGGCCTTGCCCGGAATCACGACCGCGGCGCCGAGCTTCACGGCCTCCGCCGGAGCCTGCAGTTCGACCTGATACTTCGGCCGTTTGTATTCCTCCACTCGCACGCCCACGCCGCCCGAGAAGCCGGCCGTTTCTGCGGCGAGCATCCATTGGCCAGGCAGCGCGGCGGCAGCGATGGGAAGGGTGCCGTGAAACGATCCGAAGGCGTTCGTCTCGTGTTCCACCTTCGCCACCTCTCGGCCGTTGGCATCGCGGAGCGTGATGGTGACGGCACGCTTGGCGAGCGGCTTCGTGCCGCGGGCCGCACGATCGACTGAGCAGGCGATGCCCTTGTAGAAAACCAACTGGCCCGGCCGGTGGATGCCGCGGTCGGTGACCAGCACGATCGTCGTGACACGGTCGTCGGTGGCAGGCTGCCAGTCGTGGGTCGAATCGGTGGGGATCCTGTGCGCGACGCCGTCGAGCATGGCCGAGGCGACGATCAGCAGTTCCTTCCCTTGCTCTCCAGGAATCTCGTAGCGGCCGTCCTGATCGGTCGTGGCGGCGGCCTTGCCAACGAATGCGGGCGGGCTCCCCCGATCTTCCCGCACCCACGTCGTCACGGTCGCCCCAGCCACGGGCTCGCCCGTGGCGATGTCAACGACATGACCCGCCAACGGCTGCGGGCCGCTCGGTGACGGCTGTCGCTGCCCGCTGACGACCGCCAGCCGAGACACCCACACGAGCGTGGCCTGCACGACGTTGTCAGTCGCGTTAAAGTCGGCCGCATGGCTGGCGATCACCCAATAGGGCCCGGGCTCGAGCCCCTGGGGATCAAAGGCCGCTGCCACGGTGATGTCGTGTGATCGCGACTGATAGTCGGCCGTCGCCGGCAGGTCGGCCACAAATGTCGTGACGGCTGGCAGCGCGAGGATCGCCTCGCGGTCGGCGTCGTCAAGCCAGCCTGGGTGTGGCTTGCCCGCGTCGAGCCGTGCCTGCCAGTCAGCCTTTGCCAGCCGGAGGTGCACCTTCGCGATGTTGCGATACGTCACGCGGACAGCCGGCCATGGCGCGGCCCAGGCTCGCTCGGTGGCCAGCGACAGTTCCCGTGACTCGATCTCCGTGATCAGGTTGCTGCAGAGCCTTCCGCCTGCACTCGCCGGATGCTGCTCCACGCCTTGGGCCGCGATGGCCCGCGCCTCGACCAGATCGTTCGCACCTCGCGCCAGCTCGGCGAGCGCGTGGCGGGCCTGCGCGGCCACCTCATGATCGCCGGCCCGCTCGATGAAAGCCTCGAGGGCCTCTGCCTTGCGATCGGTGACGGTCACCTCGCCCGAGTCAACGGCGTTGCCGGCGGCCCAGAGAATGCGTTCGAAATCGGCGGCCAGGAAGGCCGTCTGGTCCTTGTCGGCGGCATGCACGTCGAGCAGGTCGCGAAACAGCATCGCGGCCTGCACGAGGGGTGAATCGGTATCGGTGGCCGTTGCCTCGGGCCTCCACCCGCAAAACTCCGCGGGGGTGCCGAGGGCGGGGCTCGTAGCCTCGAGTTCGAAGGCATCTTCGGGATCGGCCAGGCCGCGTTCACCAGACGTGGCAAACGCGACCGCATCGTGGGCTACCACGTCGAAGACCGTGGGCCGGTAGGCGTCGGGCATCGTGCCCTTCGAGAGGATCGCCGTCCACGCGCCCACCGGGAGCTTCTTGAGTTCGTCGCCAGCCGCGAGCGCCGCAGCAAACCGGCCGCGGATTTCACCCACGATGGTCGGGAGATCCCAGGCGTTGATGGCCGCGAGGTCGGTGGCCACCACGCCGCCGCTGGTTCGCTGAGCGAACCGCCAGCGGTTCGCCTGGAAATAGCCCCAGGTCCAGTTGGCTCGGATGGCCTCGAGCACCGGCCGAGTTTCCGCCGGCGCCTGTTCGACCGCAGCGGCGAGCAGGATCAGCCGCTCGGGGTCGTCCGCCGGCCGGTCACCCGTTTCGGTGAGAATCCGGGCGGCAATCGCCCTGGCCGCCTCCGCACGGGGATCCTGCGGCTGCTCGTCGGCGAAACTCGGGCGTTGCGGCATCAGAACTCCTCCGAGCATGAACACAAACCCGCTGCAAGCCAAAGCCAGGGCTCGACGGCGGCCGTGAACGATCGATCCCATCGCGTCTTCCTCGGGGCTCAACGGGTGGATTCGGGCGACCCGAGTTTGGGATCAGCGACGGAATCTTGCCGCAGTCCAAATCGAGTGCTAAAGTCTATCGTTCTGAATATGAGGGAGGATCGTCGCCGGAAACACTCCGGTCGAGATGGACGGCGGAGCGCAACGCCGATTCCTTGGATCGCACTGCCACGTGCCGGAAAATGCCGGTTCCGGCGTGTCTGCAACCGGGAGATCGTATGCGTTGGCCCCTGATCGTGATGCTGGCCGTCTTCACTGGGCCGCTGGCCGTCTTCACCGGGCCGCTGGCCGTCGGCGAGTCCACTCGTTCCGACCCGCCGAGCTTCAACCGGGACATCCGGCCGCTTTTGGTGGAGAACTGCTTCTCCTGCCATGGGGCCGACAGCGCTGGACGCCAGGCGGACCTGCGATTGGACGACCGCGACGCTGCCGTCGAATCGGCGGCGATCGCCCCGGGAGATCCCGATTCGAGCGTGATGCTCGATCGCATCTTCTCCGACGACCCCGAGGAGGTGATGCCGCCTCCGAGTACCAAGAAGGTGCTCTCTGCGGAGCAGAAGGAACTCCTCTCGAAGTGGATCGCCGCGGGGGCCGCGTACGAGCCACACTGGTCGTTCAAGCCGCCCGTGCGGCCCGAGCCGCCCGCCGTCACGAACGAGGCTTGGGTTCGCAATCCGATCGATCGCTTCATTCTCGCCAAGCTCGAGCAGGAGGGCTTGAAGCCCGCACCGGAGGCCGACCGCCGCTCGCTCGCCCGCCGCCTCGCGCTCGACCTCACGGGGCTGCCGCCTGATCCCGCCGTGGTGGATGCCTTCGTCGCCGACCCTGCGGCCGACGCCTATGACCGACTGGTCGCATCGCTCCTGGCGAGCCTCGAATGGGGTGAGCACCGCGGCCGCCACTGGCTCGACTACGCCCGCTATGCCGACACTCACGGCATTCACATCGACAACTACCGAGAGATGTGGACTTTCCGGCAGTGGGTGATCAACGCGTTCAATCGCAACATGCCGTTCGATCAGTTCACAATCCTGCAGTTGGCCGGCGACCTGGTGCAGGATCACGGTCCGACGGCATCTCCCGCCGAGATTCTCGACAACCGAATCGCCAGCGGCTTCAACCGCTGCAACATCACGACCAACGAGGGGGGCATCATCGACGAGGAATACCTCGTCCTCTATGCCCGCGACCGCACTGAAACCACCGCGGCGGTCTGGATGGGCCTCACGGCAGGCTGCGCCGTCTGCCATGACCACAAGTTCGATCCCCTGTCGCAGCGGGAGTTTTACGAACTCTCGGCCTTTTTCAACAACACGACCCAGGAGGCCAAGGACGGCAACGTGCAGGACACGCCGCCGATCCTCACGGTGCCACAGCCTGCGGACCAGCCGCGGTTCGCGGAACTCGAGTCACAACTGCCCGCCGCGCGGGAGGTGGTGGCCGACCGGAAGAAGGCGGCGCGTCCAGCGTTCGATGCCTGGCTGCAGTCGGCAACCGCCGAGACGGTTGCCAAGCTCCTGCCGCAGGAAACCCCGCTGCTGGACCTGCCCTTCGGCGAAGGCGAGGGAACGATCACCCGAGGGCGGCTCTACGGCAAGGATCTCGACCTGTCACTCTCGACATCAACCATGTGGCAGGCAGGCCCCAACGGCGGTTCGGCCCTGCTCCTCGACGGCCGGGCTGCCGAGTTGCCCGCGGCCGGCGATTTCGAACACGACCAGCCGTTCACGATCTCGATGCGGCTTCGGGTGCCGGCCATCGATGGCAGCTATGCGATCGTCGCGCGAATGGACGAGGGCAAGGAAGCAAACCACCGGGGCTGGGATGTGTGGGTGCAGGACCGGCGGATCGCCATGCACCTGATTCACTCCTGGTCGGATGACGCGGTCAAGGTGGCGAGTACCGGGCAGCTCAAGCCCGACACATGGACCCTCGTCACCATCACCTCGAATGGCTCCGGAAACCCCGAGGGGATCACCATTTCCTTCGACGGCAAGCCGCAGAAACCGAAGGTCGAGAACAACACCTTCAAGAAGAACACGATTCGGACGGAGGTGCCGCTGGTCATTGGAGGGCGGTCAGAGGGGGCCGAATGTCGCAGCGTCGGCCTCGCCGGTCTGGCGATCTGGGACCGGTCCTTCACCGCCGCTGAAGTCGAGGGGCTCTCCAAGGGGGCGGCGCTCGCGGAACTCGTGAAGCTGCCTCCTGCAGAACGGCCCAAGACGGGCGGCCGGATCTACGACTGGTGGCTGGCCACGACCGACGGGGACTATCAGGCCGCTATGTCAAAGGTTTCGGCCATCGAGAAAGAGCAGGCGTCGTTTCGGAAACGAGGCACGATCGCCCACGTGATGCACGAGAAAAACGGGATGGCGAAGGCCTTCGTGCTCGATCGCGGGGAGTATGACAAGCGGAAGGATGAGGTGTTGCCCAACACGCCCGGCTTCCTGCCGGCATTTCCCGAAGATCTCCCCGACAGCCGGCTGGGGCTCGCCCAGTGGCTTCTGATGCAGGATCATCCCCTGACCACCCGCGTGACCGTCAATCGCTTCTGGCAAGAGGTCTTCGGCACGGGCCTCGTGCGCACCAGCGGTGATTTTGGCATCACCGGCGAACTGCCGAGCCATCCGGAGCTGCTCGACTGGCTGGCCGTCGAGTTTCGCGAGACGGGCTGGGACGTGAAAAAGTTCTTCACGCTGCTGGTGACGAGCGCGGCCTATCGCCAGTCGGCGGTGACGACGCCCGACAAGCTCGTGAAGGACGCCGCCAACCGGCTGCTCTCCCGGGGGCCGAGATTTCGCATGGACGCCGAGATGGTTCGCGATCATGCGCTCGCGGCCAGCGGCCTGCTCGTCCGGACGATCGGCGGCCCGAGCGTGAAGCCCTACCAGCCCGAAGGCGTCTGGGAGGCCGTGGCGATGGACAACAGCAACACGCGTTTCTACAAGCGGGATTCGGGGGAGGGGCTCTACCGGCGGAGCATGTACTGGTTTTGGAAGCGTTCGGCACCGCCAAGCTCCCTGGAAATCTTCAACGCGCCATCGCGAGAAAGCTGCTGCGTGAAACGGGAGCGAACCAACACGCCCCTCCAGGCGCTCGTCACCCTCAACGACCCGCAGTTCATCGAGGCTGCCCGGGTGCTGGCCGACCGGGCGCTCGAACTCGGAGGGACCACGGACGAATCGCGGATCGACTTCCTCGCCGAGCGGCTGCTGGCCCGCTGCCTCGCGGCCGAGGAAATGACGATCGCGAGGCGATCACTTGCCGATCTCACAAGGCACTACACGAGTCATCCAGAGGATGCCAAGGCCCTGGTGGCCGTCGGCGACTCGAGACCGAGGGCGGACGATCCCGTGCGACTCGCCGGCTGGACAATGCTCGCCAACCAGCTCATGAATCTCGACGAGGTGCTCTGCAAATGAATCCTCCGATTCGCTCTCCCCTCGACGAGCTCGGCCTCAACCTTAC
>JBPCTA010000030.1:0-24341 GCA_051006595.1 Pirellulales bacterium | reverse complement strand
CTTCGCCACCAGCTTTCGAAAACACCGGATCGCCTCGGGGTAGTCTTCCCGCTCCGCGGCCATCAAGCCCTTGAGCTCGAGCGCCGCCGGCATATCGGCATCCTGCTCGAGGACGGCGTCGATATCGGCCAGGGCTGCCTCGGTGTTGCCCGCCTGCTGCTGAATCCGCGCCCGCAGCAGACGGGCCGCCTGATCGCGGGGCGCGAGTTCGACGGCGCGGTCGATATCTGAAAGGGCCTTTTCCTGGTTGCCCTCCACCGCGTAGACCCGCGCCCTCTGGAGCAACGGACCGGCGGCTTCGGGATCGAGCTCGATCGCCTTGTCGAAGGCCTTGCGGGCATCCTCCATCTGCTCGCTCATCATGCAGGCCATGCCGAGCGCCTCGAGCAGCGCCGGATCCTCGGGCTCCTCCTCCACCGCCACCGCGAGATCCTCGCGAGCCTTTTCGTATTCGTCTTGCATCAGCAGGTGCAGGCCGCGGGCTCGCCGCACGTCGGCATCACGGGGCGACAGCTCCACGGCGGCGTCGAGAAAGCGGAGCTGCTTCTCTGGATCATCGTCGAGCGACGCCAGCACGAGATTGGCCTGGGCCCGCTGCAGCTGGTCGTCGCCGAGGAGTTCGAGCGCCTTCGTGGCCTCAGCCGCCGCCCGCGCACGATTGCCGCCGGGCAGCGCCTCGAGCCTCGCGATCATGAGATGCACGCTCCCGATCCCCGGATCGCGGGCCACGACTTCGTTGAGATCCCGCATGGCAAACGAGCGGATGCGCCGCCACTGCTGGTCGGGCTCGTCGGCGTCGAGGATCGCCCCCGCGAGCATCGCGGCCCGATCGATGAGGGTGCCCGTGTAGAGATCCTCGGCAAACTTCTTGGAGTCGGCGTCGAGACCCTTTTCGAGAGCCTTCTTGCAGAGGTCGAGCACGCGGCCGAAATCGTCGATCTCGTCGATCTCGAGCTTCGCGTTGTTCGCGTCGTTGAGGAAGGGCTGGCCGGGATGGTCGCCGTCAGGCGTCTCCTCGGCCACCGCCGCTGGGGTCGAAGGCGTTGCCTCGCCCTCCGTGACCGGCTCCTTCGTCGCCTCGTCGGCTCGGGCCGTCAGCAGCAGACACGCCACGCCCACGGCAAACATCGCCGGCCGGGCAGCGAACCGATGGAGAAACGTCATGAAGGGACCTCGCCACGAGGATGCGACGGACGGGGTTGCAGTCGAACCCGGCATGCCCGCCGGCGGAATAGTATGCGGCACCGGGGCCCTGCAGCACTACAACAGCCCGGAAACTACAGCGGCGCGGGGAGATCACGGCGGCTGAAGATCACCGCTCCGAGGATGTAGGCCGCCACGCCGATACCCAGCAGAATGCCGTCGTACTGGCCCAGAAGCCGCCACGCCTCCGGGCCGCCCCCCACCAGCCGCTGCGGTTCATACGCATTGAAGACCGACAGATAGCCGACCCAGCCCAGGCTGCCGCTGAGCCTTCCCACCAGCTTCGCCAGCAGGGTGGTCACATAGAAGCCGCACATGATTCCCACCGTCCGCCAGCGATAGCTGTCAATCGCCGAGATGCAGGCCGTGATCCCGCCCATGCAGACCATCAGTCCAAACACGTTGGCGGCGGCAGGAATGAATCGCCACGGCTCCACCTTGCCCGCCCAGGGCCCGAAGGTCACGACCGACCAGACCGACGCCAGGAGCACACCGCAGAGCAGGGCCGCCGCCGCGGTCGTGGCCACCGCCTGAGTGAGAAACACGGCCGTGCGACGGACCGGCGCGGCCAGGAGCATCTCCATCGTGCCCCGCTCGAGCTGCCCCGACACGGCATCGCTGCCCCGGGTAATGCCCCAGACCGTCGCCGCCAGCACGACGACCGGATCCACGAAAGCGAGCGCCACGCGGCCTGCATAGGTGGCCACCTCGGAGAACGGCACGCCCGAAAGCTTCTGCCAGTCTTCCGGGATCACCTGCAGGAGCACGTTTTGAAACGCCGGCATCGGAATCTGCGCAGAGAGCCAGAGATAGAGCCAGGGAAACACGGACCACAGGGCGGCGAACGAGAGCAGCAGGATCCGCTGATCGCCCCAGGTCTTCCGCCACACCGCCACGCTCCAGACGGCGCCGCGGCCTGTCGGGATGGTCTTCGGATTGCTCATGTCCATGGCGATGCGGGCCTCATGCGGAGCGATGGAAACGGTCGTAGACAGCCTGCAGCCCCACCGGCTCCACGCGGATTTCGACCAGCGACAGCGTAGCCAGCCAGCCCAAGAGCGGCGCGAGTGGCTCGTCGGTCTCCATCACGATCCGGCCATCGTCGCCCGCCGCCGCCGTGAGCCGTCCGGCAAACTCGGCCGGCACGCCGGGAAACTCGCCGCGGAGGTGTGCATAAATCCGATGGCCGCGGCGGAGCGCCTCGATCGACTGCTCGTGAACGACTCGACCAGACCGCATGATCACGACGTGGCCGCAGGTCTCCTCGACTTCCGAGAGCACATGCGACGAGAAAATCACGGTGCGTCCGGCGGCCCGGGCCTCGCGGACGAGCGCCAGCACCTCCGACCGCGCCGTGGGATCGAGATTGGCCGTCGGCTCATCGAGGATCACGAGCGGCACCTCCGTGGCCAGCACGACCGCCAACGCCAGCTTCTGCCGCATGCCCGTGCTCATCCGTGCCACCTGCCGCGAGCAGTCGAGGCCCAGCCGGTCGGCCACGCTCGTGGCCACATCGCGGCGGCATTCCGGCCGCAGGCCCGCGAAAAAGTCGAGCACGGCATGGCCGTTCATGCGGCGGAAGAGCCGGGCCTCGCCCGGCAGATAAGCGGTGTTGGCCCGCACGTCGAGCGACTGCGAGGCGCAGTCGAAGCCCGCCACGGTGCCGCTGCCCGATGTCGGCATCAGGTAGCCGAGAAGCACCCGCAGGAGCGTCGTCTTGCCGGCACCATTCGGGCCGAGCAGGCCGAAGATCTCCCCCGCGGCCACCTCGAGCGAGCAGCCGTCGAGCGCGGCGAAGTCGCCGTAGCGTTTGGTGAGAGAGGTGGTGCGAACAATCATCAAAGACGGCCACTCGGAGTCATGCAAACCACTGTCGCCAGAAATAATAGCCCGCCAGCCCGAAGCCGATGATGGCCACCAGCTTTCGCATCACCGCCGGGGATATCCGCCGCGACAAATGCGTCGCCCCGAGGCTGCCGATCATGGCCGCCACCGCCATCACGCCCGCATGCCCCCAGGCCACCTCGTGGCTGCCGACGAACGAGCCGGCGGCAAACACGACCGCCGCCACCCCATTGATCGCCGTCGCCAGCACATTCTTGACCGCATTGAGCCGGTGGATGTCGCCGAGCCCCAGCAGGGCGAGCACGGCGAGCATGAGAATGCCGATGCCGGCGCCGAAGTAGCCGCCATAGATGCCCACGAGCAACTGCAGCCCGCAGGTGAGGAGCAGCCGCGAGGTGGTGATGCTGCCGCCCCCGCCATCGCGGCTGGCGGCGCGGGCGGCGATGGAAGGCTGGATCGAAAACAGCACCGCAGCCGAGAGGATCAGCCAGGGCACGAGCCCGTCAAACCAGGCGGGGGGCAGGCAGAGCACGAGCAGCGTGCCGATCATGCCGCCGACGAGGCTCGGCACGACGAGCCAGCGGGCCCACGAGGGCAGCCCCTCGCGGCTGCCGCGCGACGACCAGGCCGAGACGAGCGCCGCCGGCCAGAGGCCGATCGTGCTCGTGGCGTTGGCCGTGACGAGCCGGGCGGCATCGGCCGGAAGGATCGCCGTGAGCACCGGAAACGTGAGGATCGTGCCGCCACCGGCGATCGCATTCACCGCTCCCGCGACGAGCGACGCCACGGCCAGCACCGCGAGGCCGGTGAGGCTTCCCTCGGCACCGTCGCTCATGGCCGGGCCTGCGGAATCGCAGCCGCCGGGGGCGGCGCCGCCCGCTGACCGGCCGGAGGCGGCGGCTCTTCTGAGAAGCGGCCGTCGCCCACATCCACGAGCAGGTAGCCGGCCCACAGCAGCGGATGCGGGGGCGTGGTCAACGCCGCATCGCCGGAGACTTTGATGCGGGGCTCGCGGGCGGCGTCGGGCTCCTCGGCGAGCACGACATCGACGGCCCGCTGCCAGGCCGCCGACGCGGGTGATCCATCGGCGGCAGTCGCGTCACGCAGAAACTCCGTCATCAGATCGGTGCAGGTCTTGCCCCCCATGCGCCAGCGGCTCATCACGACCGTTCGTGCCCCGGCCGCCACGAGGTCGGTGGCCGCGAGAAACACATCCTCGCCCGGCCGTGGCGGGAGCTTCTCGAGGCCGCCCGCCATCGCCGTCTGCAGGCCGGGCAGCACGATCCGTTGCGGACGCTTGGGCGGCGGCGCGAGCCAGTCGCCAAATGTCACCGCTCCCTTGCCTGCGCCGACGGGGAGCAGCGGCCATCCGGCCACACTCCCCTCGCCGGCGAGTTCGTCGAAGATTGCCAGCGTGTCGCAGGCCGACGCCGCGAGGGGAATCGCCAGCCCGCTATCGGCCGTCAACGGAGCCACGCGATCCACGGCGGTCGCCAGGTGCGCAAGCATGGCTTCGGCATCGGCCGGCTTGTCGCTCCGCGCCAGTCGGCCCACATGCACCCCGATCGGCCCCGGGCCCTGGGGCTCGAACCGCATCACGGCCAGGCTTCGGGTGGGCGCGTAGCGAATCCGGGCCACGTCGCGGAGCCGTCGCTGATCGCCGGGCTGCCCGGCGGCCGACTCCCCTTGATCCGCGCGGTTCGACGACACGGGCAGCAGTTCGAACGGCACATACCAGAGCCAGCCGTCGGGCACGATGATCAGCTCGTCGATGCCCTCCGCGAGCGTGACCTTGGAGTTTTCGAAGAGCACGCGCTCGATCCGCTCCACCGACCCCCGCCAGTCGCTCTCCGCGAGCCGACTGCTCGGCACGGCCGACACCGGATCAAAGAGACACAGCGACTTGGCGAGTGTGGTGATCTCCGCCGGCAGCTCGCCCGCCTGCCGAACTTGCCACGCCGCAAACCGCTCGCGGGATTCCAACAGCCCGAACAGCCCCGACTTCGTCCAGTGAAAGGAGAGCATCAGTTGCCGCGGCGCGAGCCGGCGGCGAATCTCGGCGGCGGGAGTGAGTGGCGGAAACGCGATCGGCACGCCTTCTCGACCGGCCGCGATCGCCGCCACGATCTGGCTGCGTCGGCTCGCCAGCGTGCGATACGCCTCTTGATCGGCCTTCGCGACCGCGGCCCCCGGATTGCGGTTGCCGGCGTCGCCCCCCTGAGCTGCCGCGGCCAGCGCTGCGGAAAACGTGCCCCGCAACTGTCCCATGCGGTCGATGAGCCCTGCGAGCTCCGGCTGACCGCCGATGAGCGCGGCCTGACGAGCGGCCTCCGCCGCGGCGAGGTCGCGGGGATCGGCGGCGAGAAGACGTTCAACCGCGATCCGCCGGCCGCCGAGCGGCTGGCTGGCCAGCCAGCGATGCCGCTGGGTGGCCTCCGCCGCTTCGATGGCCTGCTCGGTGCCGCGTCGCGCCGCCACGGCCACCCAGGTCTCGAAGGCATCGCCCCGCGCGGCCGAGAGCACGGCCAACGATCCCAACGGATCGGCGGCAAAGTCTCGCGGGCCCGGATCAGCGAGGAACCGCTCAAGCAACGCATCGGCCTGGCGGTCGGAAAACATGGACGACCCTGCCAGGAGCAGCTCGAGCAGTCGCTCGGTCTGGAAGAGCCGGGGCGTGCGTGAGCGGGCGATGGCCAGCGCCGCGGCGAGGTCTTCATCACCCTGATCGAGAGCGCCGGTTGCGTAGGCGACGAGCGCCTCGGCGTAGCGAGCATCGGCGCCGAGCGTGCCGCGACCGGCATCGCCCCGCAGCAGCCGGCCGTCGATGTCCTTCAAGGCCGCAGTCGCGGCCCTGGTCTCACCCACGGTCGCGAGCGCTTCCGCCTCGAGGGCCAGCAGCCGCGCCCGCAGCGCCGGCAGGGTGGCCCGCGCCCAGTCGCAGCCCCCGCGGATCGACGGCGGCACACCTCTGCCGCCGGCCATTCGCGAAGCCACAAAGGCGAGCTGAAAGGCCTCTTCGAGCGCCCGCGCGTCACCGAAGTCGGCCGCCGTCAGCGTGGCCTCTTCAAAGAGCTTCGCGGCCCGCTGGGCCTGATCGGCGTCGAGCGCGATCCGCCCGAGCATGATCAGCCCCCAGGATGTCAGCGCGTGATCAAACTGATTGCCCACGACCAGGCCGCGGGTGAGGAGCGGCCCGGCGAGATCGTGCTTGCCCTGCGCCCAATAGGCGGCGCCGAGCGCGATGTCGATCCACGATTGCGACCAGTGATTGGGCGGTGCCGGCCGCCGCATCAACGCCTTGGCGGCCGCATCGAGCCCGCCGCTCGCCGCCGCCATCGGGCCGAGCAAATCGCCGTGGCGGTAGGCCGCGATCACAAGCAGTCGCATGATCTCCTGGGCACGCACCGGACGGTCGTAGTCGGCGGCAAGCACCCCGCCGCGCTGGAGCACGTCTTGCGCGTCGGCCGCCTTCTGCCGCATCGCGAGCGTGTCGGGGAGCGCCGCGGGGGCGGTATTGCGTTCGCTGCGGCCCCAGGCAGCGACGCGGCCCGCGGCCAGGGGGCGGAGCGGCTGCGCGGGAAACTGCACCGACAGCAGCCAGTCGGCATGGGTCGCAAACACGAGCATCGATTCCTCGTACCGCGCGACCGCGTCACCGAAGCTGCCGAGTTCGTAGAGGCACTCCCCGAGCAGGGCCGCCGAGGCGATCGAATCGATCCTCCGCTGACCGCCCATCCGGATGCTGCCTTGCTACTCCTTGCCCGCGAGGTCGGCTGCCGTCGCGTAGTCGCCGGCAGCCAGCGCCTGCAGCGCGAGGTCATGCGCTGGCGAAGGCACGGTCTGAGCGGCTCCAGGCACGCCCATCGTGGGAGGCAGCACCACCTGCGGCAGGGCCGGGCTGGCGAACAAAAGCCACGCACACACAGCGGCCCAGGAGGCGCGGGTCATCCGGGAGTCACGGCTCATATCGCTTGGTTGTACACCGCCGCCCGCGTTACTGACCCCTGCGGCCCGGGTGGCGGTCTGGGCAGGCATGGCAAGACGCGTGGCGACCGGGGCCGTTTTCCGAGCGGGTCATGACGGTCATTCAAAGTTTGCCGGTCGTAGCGGCCGATACAGGAAGACGAGACGGTATCCACGTCCCGCCACGCACGGATCACTTGCCATGAACCACACGCCGACAAACCTCGCCGCCCGTCTCGGTGCCAGTTTTGGTGCCAGTCTGGGTGCCGGTCTGGGTGCCGCTCCGCGGGTCTTTCTGGCCATGGCAGGCGTCGCCAACCTCGCGGTGACCGGATGCCAGGTGGATGTGGGCGGCCAGACGCTCCCGAGTGCCTATTACCTGCAGGACGACATCCAATATTTCCCTGCCGGCCCCGAGTTCAAACTCTCGAAGGAAGCCGCGGCGCAGAAGGCCTACAAGAAGGAAATCGGCGCAGACGGCTGCGGCGGAAGTTGCGGCGGCAGCTGCGCCTCCTGCGGCGGCCACTGAGCCCCCACGCCTCACGGCGTTGGGCTTATACGTTCGCCCCGTAAAAGCCGACCGGCCGTAAGGCCGCGGGCAGTCCCGCCGCAGGATGCTTGCAGAATCCGAACGATCCGCTAGACTCCTGCCCGTGGGTTTGAAGCCCTATCAGATCGTTAGAAATGACGTTTTGATGGGTTTAAAGCCCATTACGTGAGGCTCGGCCACTTGGACGGCCAGCCCTGGCATTCCCGCGGAGGCGGGCGTTTTGAACAGCGCGGACCACCATGGCCTCTGCGGCCGACCTGCTGATCGGCGAGTTTGTGAGGACGCTCGACGAGCGTTTCCGGCTGGCGATCCCGCCCGAACTGCTCGATCCGCTGCTGGCGGCCGGGCCGAAACTGGTGCTGGCCAAGGAGCGGGCGGGGTGTTTGTCGCTGTGGTCGGCAGCGCTCTGGAAGCCCCGCATGGATGCGGCGGTAGATGTGGTCCGCAGCAAGATGGAGGCGGGGCTCCTGACCCAAAGGGTCGGGCAGCTTCAGGAACTCGGCCGCCTGCTCTCCACGCGGCATCAGACCGTGTCGCTCGCGGGCCGCTCGCGGCTGGTGGTGCCGGAAGGCTTTCGGGAGTTTCTGGGCGTCGAACCGGGGGGCAGCCTGCTCGCGGTGGGCGCCGCGGTGTGCGTCGAACTCTGGCAGCCCGCAGCCTGGACCGCTTACGTCACCAGCGAGATGCCTGGCTTTCGGCGCCGCATCGACGAACTGACCGCCTGACACAACACACGACGATCTTCGGCCATGCCCGGGTGGGAGGACACGGTTTTCCCTGTCGGTCTCATCCGCTCAGGAAACACAAGACGGAACGGCCCCCACAGCACGGATGCTGCCGAGGGACCTCCTCCGGGCATGGCCTTTTTGATCTCCCGCGGCGGCGGCACCCCGCCGCATGAAAGCCGGCCGGCCGTAAGGACGCGGGC
Organism: Pirellulales bacterium; assembly: GCA_051006595.1. Taxonomy (GTDB): domain Bacteria; phylum Planctomycetota; class Planctomycetia; order Pirellulales; family UBA1268; genus QWPN01. The sequence continues at coordinate 15,852 of JBPCTA010000030.1, read as the reverse complement.
AAACCGCGCTGATGTCGAAACCAGGCGCAGGGCCCACCCCACGCCTCACGGCGTTGGGCTTGTACGAGACCCTCACGGCGTTGGGCTGGAACGAGCCCCTCACGACGCCAGCGGGCTGCCGCGTTCGGCGATCGGCCAGTCCACTCGACGCCCCGTCAACGCCGCGGCGTAGACGGCGGCCGTCATCTCGACGGTGACGCGGCCGGCATACATCCCCGTCTCGGGCTCACGATCTTCGGCGATCGCATCGAGCAGATCGAGCGCGGCGCGGCGGCCCCACAACGCCCGTTCGGCGGCGCGATCGACGTCGGCCTCAGGCAGCGGTGATTCGAGCCCCTCGGCGCCGATGGGTCGCCACGGAAACTCCTTCTCCACCCGCCAGATCGGGGCGGCGCGGAAGTAGGCATGAGGCACGTGATCCGGCCAGATCTGAAGGGCGCCGTTGGTGCCGCAGATGGTGAGCCCGAAGTTGGGCTGCTTGAGCCCCGCGTCGCGAACACTTGCGAAGTAGCCCACCGGCCCGTCGGCCAGGCCAAACATCGCCGCGATCGAATCGCCTGCGATCAGGCCGATGCCCTCCGGCCCCTCGACGGCATCGGCCTTCGTGATAGGCCTGCCGCCGACCGTCACCGCGGCCTCGCACCACTTCGGCGCCCCGGCAAGATCGGTCATCATGTCGAGCAGGTGGCTGCCGAGCACCCAGAGATCCTCACCGCCGCCGCGCTTATCTTCCTTGCCGCGGGCTCGGACCTCGAGCACCTTGCCGATTCGGCCGCTCTCGATCAGATCTTTGGCCGCCGCGTAGGCGGGCGAATGGCGGTTGACGAACGCCAGCGAGAGCTTCGTGTTGCTCTTGGTGCAGGCGGCGATCACGGCGTCGGCCTCGGCGAGCGTGCGCACGAAGGGCTTTTCCATGAAGATCCCTTTCGCTCCCGCCTCGGCCGCGGCGATCGCGATCTCGGCGTGGCGGTCGATATGCCGCATGCAGATGGCGTCGACGTCGGGATTCACCTCGTCGAGCATCTGCTTCCAGTCACGAAACGCCGTGCCTGGTGTGGCGGCATCGAGTTTGAGCCGCGCCACCGCCTTTCCGAGCCCCTCCTGCGACGCATCGGCGACGGCGACGAGTTCGGCGGCCTCGATATCCCGCCAGAGTTCGTCGATCGCATGCCCCCAGTCGCCCCTTCCTGTGTGTCCGATGACCGCCACCCGGAGAGGTTCCATGATCGATGTCCTTTGCCTGAAACGAGAGCCAGACGTGCACGCCGATCAATCCTACACGCCGGCATCCAGCGGAGGTTTGCCCGCGGCCTCACGGCCGGTCGGCTTTCACGACGCAATCCCTGCGCAAGCCCAACGCCGTGAGGCGTGGGGTAGGTATGATCCGTCTGCATTTTCTCGTGACTCATCACCCTCGATCGGATCGCCGGCAAGGCATGGCACACGATCACAGGCACGACGCAGTCGCCGATCAATCCCCTGGCCGCGGCGCGGCCTGCGGGCACGGGCATGCGCACGGTCATGGCCTGACGCCGGGGTCGTTCGATCGGGCGATGGCGATCGGGGTGGGACTGAATACCGCCTTCGTGGCGATCGAGGCGGCAACTGGGCTTTGGGCCGGGTCGCTCTCGCTGCTGGCCGATGCCGGTCACAACGCCGGCGACGTGCTGGGCCTGCTCCTGGCCTGGGGAGCCGGCTGGCTGGCGCGGCGGCCACCATCGCGACGCTACACCTGGGGCTTCCGTCGCTCCACGATCTATGCGGCACTCGCCAATGCGGTGCTTCTGCTGACGGCCTGCGGCGTGATCGTCTGGGAGGCGATCCACCGTCTCTGGTTTCCCGCTCCCGTCGCGGGGCCCACGGTGATCCTCGTGGCCGCGATTGGCGTCGTGATCAACACGCTCACGGCGCTGCTCTTTCTCCGCGGCCACGGTGATGCCAACGTCCGCGGTGCCTTTCTGCACATGGCGGCCGACGCAGCCGTGTCGGTGGGCGTGGTGCTGGCCGGGATCGCGATCGCCGTCACGGGCAAGACCTGGATCGATCCGGTCGTCAGCATCGCGATCGCGGCCATGATCGTCGCAGGCACGTGGGGGCTCTTTCGGGAGAGCGTCGATCTCGCCCTCGACGCGGTGCCGCGTGGCGTCGATCCCGAGGCGATCACGACGGCGCTGGCGGGGCTGTCGGGGGTGGTCGAAGTGCACGACCTGCACGTCTGGGGAGCGAGCACCTCCGAAAACTCGCTCACCGCCCACCTCGTCACACCGAATGGCTCGGACCGCGACCAGTTGCTCGCCGCGGCCACCGCCCTGCTCCGCGACCGGTTCGGCATCGCCCATGCGACGATTCAGATCGAGGGCGAAACTGCCGGGCCGGTGTGTCCTCAGCGGCCGGCCGACACGCTCTGATCCGCGGCGGACGTTGAGCCGCATCCCGGCACCACCCCACGCCTCACGGCGTTGGGCTTGGACGAGATCCCGCACGCCTCACGCTGACTTGTGCCGCTGCGGCTCGGCCGCGACACTGTCTGCCGCCGGGACGACGCGCGTCCGGCAGGGAGAGACACCGGATGCGGGCAGCCATCATCGGAATCGGAGCCATCGCTCGCATGCACGCGCGGGCGCTGGCCGATATCCCCGGCGTCGAACTCGTCGCGGCCACCTGCCGCACCGAGGAAAAAGGCCGCGGCTTCGCCGCTGAGTTTGGCTGCCAGTGGTATGCCGACACCGCGAAGATGCTCCGCCGCGAGAAGCCCGACTTCGTCTCCGTGGCCACGCCCTCGGGCGCTCATCTGCCGGCCGTGCTCGCCGCCTTTCGCCGCGGCGTGCATGTGATCTGCGAAAAGCCGCTCGAGATCACGCTCGCCCGGATCGATCGGATGATCGCCGCCGCCGACCGGGCGGGCGTGACCTTCGGCGCGATCTTTCCGCAGCGGTTCAATCCGGTCGTTCAGGCCGTGCACGCCGCCGCCGCCGCGGGCCGGTTCGGAACGCTGGCCGTGGCCGCGAGCTACGTGCCCTGGTGGCGCGACGATGCCTACTACGGTCCCGGCCGCTGGCAGGGCACCAAGGCCCTCGATGGTGGCGGCGCGCTGATGAACCAGTCGATCCACGGCGTCGATGCGCTCCAGTGGATCACCGCGGCGACGATGCCGGGGCTTGCTGCCGGTGAGAACCCGGTCGAGAGCGTCGTGGCCATGACGGCCGTTCGGGCCCACGATGCGGAACGGCTCGAAGTGGAAGACACCTGCGTCGCCATCCTCCGATTCCGGAACGGCGGACTCGGCCAGCTGCTCGCGGCCACGAGCCTATTTCCGGGGCAGCTGCGGCGGTTTCTCATCGGTGGACGCGACGGCACCGCCGAGATCCTCGAGGAGCAGCTCGTCGCCTGGCGGTTTCGCAGCGACCTGCCCGACGATGCGGCGACCCGCGAACGATTTGGCGGCTCGAGCGGCACCAGCGGCGGCGCCGCCGATCCGATGGCGATCAACTACTCCTGCCATACCCGCAACTTCGAGTCGTTTCTCGACGCCGTCCGCGGCGGACGCACACCCGAACTCGACGGCCGCGAGGGTCGCAAGGCCGTGGCGATCATCGAGGCCTGCTACCGCTCGGCACGCACGGGCCGGGTGGCGAAGGTGGCGGCCGCAGGCTGAGTATCGTGCCAGGGGTTTGACTCGATCTTGCTTCGGAGCCGTTGATGAACGCACCCTTCCGCTACGCGATTTGCAACGAGACGTTTGGCGACTGGCCGCTGGCCAAGGCCTGCGACATGGCGGCCGCATGCGGCTACTCGGGGCTCGAAGTGGCCCCTTTCACGCTCGCGCCGCTGGCCACCGACGTGTCGGCGGCCACCCGCGGCGAGATCCGCCGCACGATTGCCCGGGCCGGGCTCGACTGCGTGGGGCTTCATTGGCTGCTCGCCAAAACCGAAGGCTTTCACGTCGCGGATCCCGACGCCGCCGTCCGTGCCCGCACGATCGACTACCTCGGCGATCTCGCCCGACTCTGCCACGATCTCGGCGGCCGCGTGCTCGTGTTTGGATCGCCAAAGCAGCGCAGCCTGCTGCCCGGCGTGTCGCCCGAAGCAGCCATCGACCACATCCACGAGGTCTTCTCGCGGCTGGTGCCGGTGCTCGAAGCCACCGACACCGTCGTGGCCCTCGAGCCGCTCTCGCCGGTCGAGACCGACGTGCTGACCACCGCGGAGGAGACCTGCCGGCTGATCGATCGCATCGGCTCACCGCACGTGCGGCTGCATCTCGACGTGAAGGCGATGGCGAGTGAATCAACGCCGATGCCCGAGATCATCGTCGCCAGCGCCCGTCACCTCGAGCACTTCCACGCCAATGACGTCAACCTCCAGGGCCCGGGCTTCGGGGCCGTCGACTTCGCGCCGATCTTCACGGCCCTCGACGAGGTCCGTTATGCCGGGTGGGTGAGCGTGGAGGTCTTCGACTATGCTCCCGGACCGGAGCGGCTCGCCCGCGAAAGCATCGACTACATGCGGCGGATCGAGACCACGCTCGGCTGAGCCGCCATCGACGAGGCGTTCACCGCCGACAGCCCCCAGACTTCAGCCGCCCAGACTTCAGGCACGACCCAGGGAACCGCTCGCATGGCCGAATCGAAGCAGCATCGCACCGCAATCCACGACGACCGCAGCCCGTGGTATCGCGACCTCACGCCCTACCACTGGTTCGTGTTCACGGTGGCCTCGCTGGCCTGGCTCTTCGACTGCCTCGATCAGCAGCTCTTCATCCTGGCCCGAAACAAGGCGATGGAGTCGCTGCTGCCGGCGGGCATGGATCCCAAGCTCTACGGCGGCTACGCCACGAGCATCTTCGTGGCCGGCTGGGCCATGGGCGGCCTGATTTTCGGCTCGCTCGGCGATCGCTTCGGCCGGGCGAAGATGCTCACGCTCACGGTGCTCATCTATTCGGTCTGCACCGGACTCTCGGCCTTCTCGACCGGCTGGATCGACTTCGCGTCGTATCGCTTCCTCACGGGCCTGGGCGTCGGGGGCGTGTTTGGGCTGGCGGTGGCCCTTGTCGCCGACACGCTGCCCGATCGGTCCCGCACCGGCGCCCTCGGCCTGCTCCAGGCCCTCTCGGCGGTGGGCAACATCACGGCCGGGATCATCAGCATGTATCTCGGCCATCTCGAGTCGACCAAGGCGATCGTGGCGGGAACGGGCTGGAAATACATGTTCCTCGTCGGTGCGATTCCCGCGTTTCTCTGCGTGTTCATCCAGTTGCAGCTCAAGGAGCCGGAGAAGTGGGTGCAGGCGCGGGCGGCGGGCAAGGCGGCTGGCGTGAAGTTTGGGTCGTATGCGGCCCTGCTCGGTGATCGCCGCTGGCAGGGGCCGGCCCTGCTCGGCATGGTGCTCTGCGTGTCGGGGGTGATCGGCCTGTGGGGCATCGGTTTCTTCAGCCCGGAGCTCGTCGGCGACGTGATCAAGACGTCGCTGATCAAGGAGGGCGTGCCCGCGGAGGAGATCGCGGGCCGGCAGCAGTATTGGATCGGCGTCAACTCGATCGTGCAGAACATCGGCGCCTTCATCGGCATGCTTCTGTTCACCAAGCTCGCCCAGGGGATCGGCCGCAAGGCGGCCTTTGCGATCGGCTACGTCGCGGCCCTCGCCGCCACGGTGGCCTACTTTCAGCTGTTCAACGGCCGGGGCGATATCTGGATGAGCGCGATCATGGGGGGCTGCCAGCTGGCCCTCTTCGCCGGCTTCGCGATCTACCTGCCGGAGTTGTTCCCGACGAGCCTGCGAAGCACGGGCACGAGCTTTTGTTACAACGTCGGCCGGTTCGTGGCAGCCACCGGGCCGTTCACGCTCGGCGCCCTGCAGTCGGCCCTCAAGGCGGGCGCGACGACTCCGGAGGCCAAGCTGGCCGCCTTTCGCAACGCCTGCTCCTACATGAGCGCGATCTTCCTGCTCGGCCTCGTAGCCCTGGCGTTTCTGCCGGAGACGAAGGGCCGGCCGTTGCCCGAGGATTGAAGCCGCGTCGCGCGTGAAAGCCGACCGGCCGTAAGGCCGCGGGCTGCTTCCGTGCAACCTTCGGCACGGTTCCTTAGAATCGACCGGTCGTCGTGGACCGGCGGCACACCCCTTGGAGGCGACACGGACATGCGTTGGGAAGGACGTCGGCAGAGCGACAACGTCGAGGATCGGCGGAGCGCAGGGCAACAGGCGGTCATCGGGGGCGGCCTGCTCACCCTCGTGATCATGATCGTGATGATGTTTCTCGGCGTTGACCCGATGAAGCTCATGCAGATCGCGCCGGAGCTCGCCGGCGGCCCCGCCCCCCAGGCCGCGCCTGGCAAGCCGGTCAACGACGAGATCAGCAAGTTCATCAAGACGGTGCTCGCCGACAACGAAGACGTCTGGACGGCGATCTTCCCCAAGGCATTCGGCAAGCGATTCGCGCCGACCAAGCTCGTGATGTTTACCGGCCGAGTGCAGAGTGCTTGCGGCATCGCCGATGCGGGAGCCGGCCCCTTCTACTGCCCGCTCGATAGGACGGTCTACATCGATCCGGTGTTTTACGAGGAGCTCAAGCGGCGGTTCGGCGCCCCGGGCGACTTCGCCCAGGCCTATGTGATCGCGCACGAGATCTGGCACCACGTTCAGAAGCAGCTCGGCATCAGCGACAACGTGCAGGCCATGCAGCGACGGCTCTCACAGGCCGACTACAACAAAGTGTCGGTGCGCATGGAGCTCCAGGCCGACTATCTCGCGGGCGTCTGGGCCCGCAACATGGCGCAGTATGCGGGCATCCTCGACGAGGAGGATATTCGCGAGGCCGTCAACGCGGCGGCGGCGATCGGCGACGACCGGATTCAGAAGAAGGCGCAGGGCTACGTAGTACCCGAAGCGTTCACGCACGGCTCGAGCGAGCAGCGGGTTCGCTGGTTTCTCTACGGACTCAAGACCGACACCGCCGACCAGATCGTGCAGCGGATGAACGAGGCGTTCGAGCGGGATAATCCGTAGCCCACGGCGACCCGCGGCTACGGCAGGATCGGCGTGCGCGGGGTGTAGAACCAGTCGAAGAGCCGGTCGTGCACGCGATGGATCCGCGGATGAGGGCCTGCATCGTGGCTGCCGGTGCGCGGCCCGCAGGGGCCGCGGTAGATCGGCCCGCAGGTCGGGCAGCCCCGCACCCCCACGAGATCGAAAGGCCGCGGGGGAAGGCTGGGGTGGCAGGGCGGCGGCGGCACGCATGTTGGCAGCAGCCGCGGCTCACCGCATCGGTGCAACGGCTCGAGCGGCGCGTACCAATCGGCGGCGGTGTCGGTTCGCGGAGGCAGCAGCGAATCGATCGTGGACGGCGCGTCGGGGCCGGTGGTCGCTGGATCGATCTTTTTCGTGGCCAGGAGCGGATCGAGCGGCAGATCGGAGCCCACGAGCGGCTCTGCCGCCAGCGTGAGAAACAGGGCGAGCACGACCGGCACCACGTGGTGGATGCCCGGCGTGATGCGGCGGCAGGCGACGGCCTGTATCATCAAATGCACGTTCTCCTGAATCAGTGATCGGCCTGGCCGGCAGTCCGGCTGGAGCGGCGATCGCCCCGCGGGTGGCAGGGCGGCAAGCGGTGCGGCCTCGGCGAGTAGGGCAACGGGCCCGAGCGGTTTCGACTGTCGTTAAGGGTTGCCACGTCCATGCACCTTCCCGATCCGGCACGGCTCCTCACGGCACTGGCTCAGGCCCGCCGCAAGCTCGTTCTGGTGTCCACGGGGGGCGGCTCGCTCGCGATTCCCCACCTGCTCACCACGCCCGGCGGCAGCGGCGTCGTGCTCGAAGCGCTCGTGCCCTACGCGCGGCCGGCCGTGGATCGGCTGCTCGGGGGCTGCCAGGAGACCTACTGCTCGCCCAAAACCGCCCGGCGACTCGCGGCAGCCGCCTGGCAGCGGGCGTGCGACCTCGAAGCGGCCGCTGAAGCCGACGGCCCCGGTTCCACCGAGCCTGCCGCGTCGCGGGCCGTCGGCGTGGCCGTGACGGCCAGCCTGCGAACCACACGACCCAAGCGCGGCCACCACCGGATCTGCGTTGCCGTGCAGACGCTCGCCTCGACCCACGTCGCGGAGCTGGTGCTCGAGAAGGATGTGCGATCGCGAACCGACGAGGAGCAGATCGCCGCCGCGCTCTTGTTCGACCTGCTAATGGAGGCCTCCCATCTGCCGGCAGCTGATCGCGAGAGCATCGCCGGCAGCCTACGACCCGGCGAGCATGTGGTGCACGACCACGTGGATGCCCCAGCTTCATGGCAGGCATTGTTCGCCGGCACGAGAGCGGCCGTGGCCGTTCCGGAGGCAGTCGTCGGAGCATCCGCCGAGCCCTCGCTGCCCGCAGCGGGCGACCTTGTGTTTCCCGGATCGTTCGATCCGCTCCACGAGGGGCACCGGCTGATGGCGCGGATCGCCGAGGAGATCGCGGAGCGACCGCTCGCCTGGGAAATCTCCGTCACAAACGTGGACAAGCCACTGCTCGATTTCATCGCGATCCGGGATCGTGCCGCGGAGTTTGCCGGCCAGCGGCTCTGGCTCACGCGGGCCGCCACGTTCGTCGAGAAGCTCGACCTCTTTCCCGAGGGCACGTTCGTGATGGGGGCCGACACCTACGCGAGGCTGGCCGACCCGCGGTATTACGGCGGCTCCGCAGATGCTGCCGCACGGGCCGTCGAGACGATCGCCGCCAAGGCACGCGGGCTGATCGTGTTTGGTCGGGCGCGAAACGGAATCTTTGAGGATGCGTCGCACCTCGACGTGCCACAGCCCCTGCGCGACATCAGTTATTTCGTATCGCAGCGGGAGTTCCGTCTCGATATCTCGAGCACCGACCTGCGGAGGCAGGCACTCGGCACGGAGGCGGCATGCGAGTGATCAACGCCGTCCACCGAATCCGACTCGCCGCATGCGCCATGGCGTGGGCTTTCGTCGTGCCGACGATCGCCCGGGCCGACGAGCTCGCCGATCGGCTCGAGCCCCATGTCGGCCAGACACTCGACCTCGTCGAACTCGGCACGGGTCGTCGATTCGTCCGGCCCACACTGGAGGGCGTGGTGGCGAAGAAAGGCCAGGCCACGGGCCTCCGGCTCCGGGCCGAAGGCGAGGCAACCGTGACATCGGTCTCGCTGTCGGGCGTCGCCAAGATCGTCGCCGGCCGGGAGACAATCCACGAGTCGGCGAGCACGGGCAAGGTCTGGTCGCAGCTTCGTGGCCGCCGGGCCAAGGAGGCCTACGATCAGGCTGCCGCCGAGTCGGTCGCGCGAATGAAGGCCCACGGCACAGACCCGTGGCCGGTGCTCTCCGCCGCCGAACATGCGGCCGAGGTCCAGTCGCTCGGGCGGTTTGTCGAGGAGGTGCGGGCCGCCTTCCCCGGTCTGGCCGTCACGGAGACCCACGAGTTTCTGGTGGCCAGCGACATTCCCGCCGCCCAGCTCGCGCCTTATGTCGCGAGTCTCGACGCCATGCACGACTTCCTCTGCGACCTCTACGGCATCCCGCGGGGCGAGCCGCTCTGGAAGGGCAAGTGCCTCGTGGTGGCATTCCTCCGCGAGGACGATTACGTCGCGTTCGAAGGGCGGTTCATGCAGACCGACACCCGCGGCACCCACGGGATGTGTCATCAGCGGAGCGACGGCCGCGTGGTGATGGCCTGCCATCGTGGCAACGACGCGGCCGCTTTCGTCCACATGCTCGTGCACGAGACGAGCCACGGCTTCAATCATCGCTGGATGTCGCCGGAGAAGCTGCCGAACTGGCTCAACGAAGGGATCGCCGAGTGGGTCGGCGCCCGGGTGGTGAAGAACTGCGATCAGGTGCCGCTCAAGGAGGCGCATGCGCTCGTCGCCATGCGAACCGAGGGCGACCTCGGGCCCGGGTTCTTCACCGCCGCCAATATTCAGCCCGTGCAATACGGCATGGCATCGGGGCTCGTGAAGCTGCTCGTCAGCCGCGACGCCAAGAAGTTTGCGACGCTCGTCCGCTCGATCAAGGAGGGCACGCCCGCCGAGGAGGCGCTGCAGCAGTCATTCGGCGGCTCCCTCGACGATCTCGTGCGGGCCTACGGCGCGGCGGTCGGTGTTCCAGCCCTCCGGCAGCGGCCCGAGTGATACCGCCGCCGTCCTGTGAAAGCCGACCGGCCGTCAGGCCGCGGGCTCCGGTACAAGCCGACCGGCCGTGAGGCCGCGGGCTGCCCTGCTGTCGATTCCGGGCCCCATCCCCTTCGATCACTTCGCGAGGCGGCGCCGCCGTGCAGACAGCATCACGAGCCAGAAGCCGAGGAACGCGGCCACGCATCCGAGCACGACTAGCACCCGCCGCGGATCGTGGTTGAGACGCCACGCGCCGACCGCGTGAAAACAGCCCCAGACAACGATCCCGAGCATGATCCAGCGGATGATCCGCTCGGCATCGGGCGGGGGAAGAGGTGTGGCCATGCCTTATTGTAGGCCCACCGAGCCCATTCCCACTGCAACCGTCGAAACGGCAGCGAGAAAAAAGGCCCCCGGAACGGCCCAGGTACCAGGGGGGCGGAGAACCTGGACCGTTTCCGGGAGCGATTGGACGAGCATGGCCGGAAGGCCCCTCTCGAGGTCGGCGGTTGGCTTCCGTGCCGCCGCCGACTTCGAGTGGGGCGGGCGATCAGCCAACCCCTTGGCCTTCAGGCGGGGGGGACAATAGGGGCCGGTTTTTCGTGGGTCAATGCCGGTTCCGCGGCGTGTTTCGCCGACGGAAGTGATTGCCGCGCTCACCATGTTCGCCCAGGCTGCCAGGCGTGCAGCGAGAGCGGGCCAGTTGGCGGAGAGGGGGGAGGCTGGGCAGGAACGGGTATGCTCCTCTCCTACATGCACCCGCTTGAAGTCGCCCCGCAGTTTCGACCGCTTTTTCACGGAGACCCAGTTTGATGGCCGCGACCGTCTCGCTCACTGCCTCGTCCAGTCCGATCGCCGGCGCGGGAGCGCCGCCCACGGCGGAAGCCTGGGCCGCAGCCTTCGCTGTGGCGAACCCTTATGCCACGTTTCTCGAGCGGCATGCCAACCCCGACCAGCGTGGCCGCTGGGAGGCGTTTCACAAGCAGGTGTCGCTCTCAGCGGCCCACCGGCAGGTTCTTGCCGGCTTCGTGCGGAAGATGCCGGTGCTCGTGCTCGCCGGCGCCTGGTGCGGCGACTGTGTGAACCAGTGCCCGATCTTCGCCCACTTCGCCGCAGCCGCCCCGTCGATCGACCTCCGGTTCCTCGACCGCGACGCCCTGCCCGACATCGCCGCCCATCTCAAGGTCTGCGGCGGACAGCGGGTGCCCGTCGCCGCCTTTTTCAGCGAGGATTTCACGCCGATTCTGTTCTACGGCGACCGCACGCTCTCCGCGTATCGGGCGTCGGCTGCGGCGCAGCTCGGATCCTCGTGCGCCTCCGGCGCGGTCGCACCGCCGGCCGATGCCATCGCCGCGGTGACATCCGACTGGCTCGATCAGTTCGAGCGGGTGCACCACATTCTGCGGCTCTCCGCCCGGCTGCGGGAAAAACATGGCGACTGAATCATGAGCAGCCGCGAACGCTGGACCGTCTATCCCCTGCTTCTGCTCTCGATCGGGCTCGCGCTCCGAGCCGTGCTCGTGCCTCCCGACCGTCTCGAGGTTGGCACAGTCGAGGCCAACCGCGTGCTCTGCGGTGAGATCGTGGTCTCCGACGATTCCGGCGAGGTCAAACTCGTGCACATCGGCCGCGTGAAGGGGGGCGGCGGCGGGCGGATCGAAGTCAACGACCACGAAGGATTCGAGTCGGTCGCCATCGGCACGAGCGCTGACGGCCGCGAAGGGGCCGTCGAGTTTTTCGATGCCGACGGAGCGACGACGGGCAGGCTGACCGCCGAGGGCGGCATCGAGGCCGCCGCCGACGACACCGCCGCAATCGATCTCCAATGAAAGCCGCCCGGCCGTAAGGCCGCGGGCCGCCCGGCGACGTGAGCCACGGACATTCAGCGTCGCGGCTTCACCGCCACCAGTTCCACGCAGTCGCCGTACCCGGCGAGCACGGCATGGTTGGTCAACAGAAGCAGGGGCTCCGTCTTCGCCTGGGCCACGAGCATCCGATCGAACGGGTCTGCATGCACCGCAGGCAGTTTGGCGACGGCCGCGGCGTGCTCGCCCGTGATCGGCAGCAGCGTGAATCCCGCGGGCTGGATCTCCGCCAGCAGTTCGGCGGGATCTGCCGCGAGCTTTCCCAACGCGGCCTTGATGCTCACTTCCCAGAGAGATGCCGCACTGACGAAGATGTCCGCCTCCTCGATCCGCCTGCGGGCCCCGGGCGGGAGCTTCCGGGGCTCGGCGACCGCCCAGAGCAGCAGATGGGTGTCGAGAAGAATCCTCGTCACGATCGGCCCTCGAAGGTGGCGATCACGGCGGCGTCGAGAGGTGCGTTGAAGTCGTCCGGCACTTTGACCCGCCCTTTGAGCCCGCCAAACCGCTTGGGTCGCGGCTTCGAGTCAATCGGCACCAGCCTCGCCACCTTGCGGCCTGCCTTGGCGATGATCACTTCCTGGCCGGCCGCCGCTTCATCGACGATCCTCGAGAGGTGGGTCTTCGCCTGATGGATGTTGATCACGGTGGCCATGGAGAAACCTCGTGGGGCTTTGATCCGAGTTCCCAACTCCAAATAAACTAGACTTAGTTTAGTCCGACTGGGCGTGGCGGGCAAGAGAAACGCTACCGCCCTACGAGGTGAGGACTGCGACCGCCTGACTCGGTCTGAACAGTCAGGCGATTTCGAGATCCTCGAGCCGCCAGAGCACGGCGGCCCCCATCTCGCACACGTCACTCAGCATCGCGACAGGGCCGCCCGGCCGGTGCCGATTTGAGGATTTTTGAGGATTCCTGACGGGGCGACGAAGCTGTCGCGTCGCCTCACGACGAAAGGCACTGAAAAACAAGTGGTTTGAAATACACCCGGCAGGACTCGAACCTGCAACCCTCGGTTCCGAAGACCGATGCTCTATCCATTGAGCTACGGGTGCGTGCCACCAATCGTAGCGGTTTTGCGGGCGGGTCAACCGCCCGACCCTCCCGGCGGCTCTTCCGGCCCGACGGCCGCTCCCACGTCGTGTATCTTTGTTTTGGAGGTTCGCCTGGGGCGGACGGCAGTTGGGGCATCCCCCGCGAGTGCGGGTGCGTCCGCGGGCAGGCTTGGCACATGGCACTGATCACTCTCCGCGTCCTCCACGGCGCCGACCGCGGCCGCGTCTTCCACGATGTGCCCACGCCGGTGACCATCGGCCGCGAGGAGGGCAACCTGATCCAGCTCAACGATGAGCGGGTCAGCCGCTACCACCTCAAGCTCCAGGAGGACAACGACAAGATCGTCGTCACCGACCTGGAGAGCACCAACGGCACGAAGATCAACGGCGAGGATGTGCAGGTGCGGATCGTCCGCCACGGCGACATGATCTCCCTCGGCCGCTCGCTCCTGCTCGTCGGCTCCCACACTGACATCGACCGGCGCATCGCCGAGGTCGCGGCTCGGCACCAGCCGGCGGCCAATGGCCATGCCAAGCAGCTCGAGGAGCGGATGCGACGGATTGCCGACTCTCAGTCCGACATCATCGACGACATGTCGAGCGTGCGGTCGCCGCTGCTGCCGGCGGGGCCACCGCCGCTGCCGGAGCGGCTGAGCCCGGCGCAGTCGGCGGAGCTCGCCGAACTGCTCGACTACGTGCAGGGGGTTCTCCGCGATGCGAGCGAGTCGGCCGTGATGCGCGGCGGGGCCGACAAGGTGGAACTCGATTTTTCGAGTTGGCAGGCGTTGCTCGACCTGCAGGCTCGTCTCGCCGAACTGCTCCGCTCGATCGGCGAGCCGCAGGCGGGCTGACGCGGCGGCCGAATCCCCGCGGGCCCACCATCGCATTCCGCGTTTTTCGCGACGCCCCGGATGCATTCCGCGTTTGCTAGACTATTGAACTTTCACGCGAGGCCCACGGATGAGCTCGCCTTCGTTCGCCCACCTGCACTGCCACAGTCATTACAGCCTCCTCGACGGGGCGAGTTCGATCGACCGTCTCGTGAGTCGCACGGTCGAACTGGGGATGAACTCCCTGGCGATCACCGACCATGGCAACCTCCATGGGGCGCTCGAGTTTTACGAGGCTGCCCGGGCCGCCAAGATCAACCCGATCATCGGCTACGAGGCCTACATCGCGCCAGGCAGCCGGTTTCAGAAGGATGCCGGCAGCCAGCGGGATTCGAGCTATCACCTCACGCTTCTGGCCCGCGACCGCATCGGCTTTGCAAACCTGCTCAAGCTCGCCACGAAGGCCTACCTCGAGGGGTTCTACTTCAAGCCGCGGATCGACCGTGAGCTGCTCGAGGAATATGGCGAGGGCCTGATCTGCCTCTCCGGCTGCTTGTCGGGCGAGTTTAGCCGGTCGCTGATCGGCTCATCGGGCGAGCAGCAGGCCTCGCTCGGCCAGGCCCGCGAGGTGGCCGGCTGGTTTCAGAAGACCTTCGGCGATCGCTACTTCATCGAGATCCAGGACAACGGCCTCGACGTTCAGCGGCAGGTCACGGAGGCGGCCCTCGACATCTCCCGAGAGCTCGGCATCCCGCCGGTCGCCACCTGCGACTGCCATTACGTCAACCGCGAGGATGCCGAGGCGCAGGACATCCTGCTCTGCGTCAACACGGGGCGGTTTCGCAATGACGCCTCGCGGATGCGGATGGACTCGAGCGAGTTCTATCTCAAGAGCCCGCAGGAGATGCACGAGGCCTTCGCCGGCCTCGACCGCAGCCTCGTCGTCGGCGCGGTCAACCGCAGCCAGGAGATTGCCAACTCCGTCTCGATCGATTTGGATCTCGGCAAGCGGCACTTTCCGGGATTCGAGGTTCCGGACGGCCGCACTGCGTCGGAGGAGCTGCGGCACCTCTGCCTGCAGGGGCTCCGCGAGCGGTATGCCGAGATTGCCAAGCGCTGGGCCGACGGTACGGCCCCCGCCGATCCCGCCACCGCCGCGCTCCATGCCCAGGTGATGGAGCGGCTCGATCGCGAACTCTCCGTGATCGACACCCTCGGCTTTGCGAGCTACTTCCTCATCGTCTGGGACTTCGTCCGCCACGCCCGCGAGCGCAGCATCCCGGCGGCGGCCCGAGGCTCGGGCGTCGGGGCGCTCGTCGCCTATTCGCTCTACCTCTCGCATGTCTGCCCGCTGGAATACGACCTCCTCTTCGAGCGGTTCCTCGACATCAACCGCCGCGAGGCGCCTGATATCGACATCGACTTCTGCAAGGAGCGCCGCGGCGAGGTCATCGATTACGTCAAGAAGAAATACGGCGAGGCCAACGTCGCCCAGATCGGCACCTTCGGCACGCTTGCCGCCCGGGCGGCGATCCGCGACGTGGGCCGCGCCCTGGGGATGCCGGTGCCCCGCGTCGACCAGATCGTGGCCCTCGTGCCCGATCAGCTCGGCATCTCGCTGGAAGACGCCGCCGCCCCGGGCTCGCAGCTCGCCGCCGCCTGCGAGGCCGACCCGGAGGTGAGCGAGCTCGTCGGGCTCGCCAAGCAGATCGAGGGGCTCGCCCGCAACGTGGGCACGCATGCCGCCGCGGTCGTGATCGCCGACCGGCCGCTCGTGGAGTATGTGCCGCTGCAGCGGGTGACGGGCAAGGACGAAGTGATCACGCAGTGGGCCATGGGCGACGTCGAGCGGGCGGGGCTCATGAAGATGGACTTCCTCGGCCTCCGCTACCTCACCGTCGTCGCCAAGACGCTCGAGATCATCTTCAGCACGCAGCAGCAACGGCTGGATCCGTTCGCCTTTCCGCTCGACGATCAGGCGACGTTCGCCACGCTCTGCC
>JBPCTA010000029.1:0-5013 GCA_051006595.1 Pirellulales bacterium | reverse complement strand
TTTGATGCCCTCGGCCAGCGGTGGGGCACCGACCTCGGCCGGGATTCCTATTCGCTCGCCCAGGTCGGTGGCACGAACTACGGCGCCTACCGGAAGCGGGCCGAGGGGCAGAACACGCTGGTGATCAACCCGGCCGCAAACGATTACCTGTCGTCGAGCGATGCGAACGAACGGGCGCTGAATGCCGATCAGGTCTACAAGGATGCCACGGGCAAGCCGGCCTACGCCCCGGTCGTGAAGAGCCTGTCGACCGACCTGCAATCGGTGGGGATCGTCGATCTCACGAATCTCTACTCCAAGATGCGGGTGTCATCGGTGCAGCGGGGATTCCTGCTCGATCGGACCGACGGCTCGCTGCTCGTGCAGGACGAACTGATGGCGGCATCGGCGCCACAGATCAACTGGTTCATGCACCTGCCGGTCGCCTACGCCAGCCGCGGCTCCCAGATCGCGATCAGCAGCGACGGCAAGACGGCCACCGTCACGATCGGTTCGAACCGTCTCCAACTGCGGATCCTCGCCGGCACGGGAGCCACCTTCACCATCGCGGAGGCCGCGCCGTTGCCGACCTCGCCAAATCCATCGGGCCAGGCCAGCACCAGCGGCGTGTGCAAACTGGCGATCAGCTACTCGGGCAGCACCAGCGAGCGGCTCGCGGTCTGGATGGTGCCGCTGAAGTCGGGGCAGGCGACACCCACGGTTACGCCCACGATCACCCCTCTTGCCACGTGGGCACCGAAGGCGAACCGGCAGGCCTGGGCCGGAGACCTCGACGGCTACGCGGCGACGACCGCGGGCGACGCCACCGCGGCGTCGGCGATCTGGTCGAGCCAGATCGCGACGGCGACGGGAAAGAGTGCAAAGTCGTTTGATGTCACGACGACCAACCGCATCACACCGGCATCGCTCTCGCTGCCGCTGACGGCCGGCGAGACAGTGGGCTGGGCGAAACTCGTCGTCGCCCTCAAGTCCACGGGCGGGGCGACCAGCACCGATCTCATGTATCTCGATTCGACGACCGGCCAGACGTATTCGTCGCTCGGCTGGGCGGCGATCGACGGAAATGCCACGTCCCGTGAGTTGCTGCTCACGGCGGCCCAGCGGACGCTGCTGGACGACGGTCTCCTCAATGTGGCCTTTGGCCCAAACACGACGCTTGACTGGGTCCAGCTCCAATATACGACCAGCGGCGGCGGGGCCGTCGAGGCAGGAGTCGTGACCGTGGCCGCGGGACTCACGCAGACAGACAACTCGTCGCGGTCGGGCACCCAGCCACTGGTGAAGCGGGGTGCCGGCACGCTCGTGCTCACGGCCGCGAGCGCGACCAGCGGGTCCGTGATCGTGGAAGAGGGCACGCTCCTCGTCCGCGACATCGCCGCCCTCGGCACGGGGGCCGTAGACGTCCGCGCCGGTGCGTCGCTGGTGTTCGATGTGGGCACGGCCGTGGCGTCGGCCGGGTCGCTCGCGATTGCGGCGGCCGCGGTCGTGGATGTCGGATCGGGCGGCGTGACCTTCGTGGGCGGTGACTCGCTGGTCCGGCAGTGGCTGGCGGACGGGCGCGGGGCCGGGGGCTGGAATGGCAGCAAGGGGATCCGTTCGTCGGCCGCCGCTGCGGCTTTCGCCGCCGGCCAGAGCCGTTCAGTCGGCTGGCGGAACAACGGCAACGGCACCGTGACGGTCGCCTTCGCAGCGGCCGGCGACACGAACATGGACGGCAGGGTCGACGTGCTCGACGTCGCCAATATGGTGTCCAGTGGGACGTTCGACACCGATGCCCTGGCCCCCTGGTCTGTCGGTGACTTCAATTTTGATGGCGTGGTGGACGTGCTCGACCTCTCCGAGTTCATCTCGAGCGACCTGCTTCATCGCGGCACCTACATCGCCCCGAACGGCATCACGGTGAGTTACGTGCAGACAAATGGTTGGACCGGTGGGTTCACCGGGGAGATGACCGTTGCCAACACTCGATCGGATGCGGTCGCAGGTTGGACGCTCGAGTTCGATCTCGACGCCACCATCACCACTCTCTGGAACGCGTCGATCCTCAGCCGCACAGGCTCCCGCTACGTGGTGACGGCAGCCACATGGAACTCGGCGGTGGCCGCCGGCGGCTCGACGGGCTTCGGCTTTCAGGCCTCCGGCACGCCCGGTTCCACGCCGCGAAACCGCCGTTTCAACGGCGTCGCGGTGTGACGAGCCGCTCCGTGGACGTGCCGGCAGAGCGTGGCCCCCGCCGGCGTCACAAGGATATGCGACTGCCTCCGGGACTGTGGAAACGATAGAAAATCAGAGTCGTTTGGGCCGGCGCACGTGCGCCGGCGGGGCTTCGTCGGATGGAGAGCAATCATGATCCCAGGTCGTGGCGGATTCGCGCGGTTGATCGGTGTGGCGCTCGTGATGGTGGCAGGCGTCGCTTGGCGGGCCGAGGCCGCCCCCTACCAGTGGCTCGTTTCTGGATCGAATCTGCTTGGCTCCTGGGACACCGCTTCCAACTGGAGCCCTGCCGGTGTGCCAACCGCCGGTGACTCGGTGATCGTGAGTCAGGATCTCATCGGGACGGGCACGATCCGCTACTTCAGCCTGTCGGGAACTGTCGCCACCTCTGGAACGCAGCAGATCGACAGCCTCAGCGTGGCCGACACCAACGGCACCGGCAACCTGCGATTCTCGGCCGGAGGGACGACCGCCTACCTGCAGTTTGCCACGGCCACTCCGATCGTGACTGCGAATCTCGGCGGATCCGGCTCCAACCTCACCATCGATAACCCACTCTTTCAGCCATCGACCACACTCACCAAGAGTGGTTCGGGGATCGTTCAGCTCGCCTTCAATGACGCCGAGACAGCCAACTCTTTCTCAACGAACGTGCCGCTCGTCGATGCGACCGGCGGCGCGTCGCTCGCCCTTTGGAACCTCTCCGGGGTGCCTGTGGCCCTGCCGAGCGTCGCTTTCTTTGGCTTCAACACCGGACTTACCATTCGCGGTGGCGTGAACACGGTCGGCGCCGGCCGGTCGATCGACCTCGGCGGCGCCGGCAACCTCGGAGTCGGCTCCGCCGGCACGCTCACGTTCGAACCGGGCTCGACCTTGGCCGCCGGCAACCTGATCACCACCACCGGCAACAGTTCCTACCTCTACATGGGCGGCGACTCGACCGTGAACTGGGGAGGTGATACCGCCACACTCGCCACCCTTCGCATGGGCGAGCAGGCGCTCTACGGCAGCCGCACGTCGACTGTCAACGTGTCGTCCGGCGTGTTCACCGTTACGGCATCGCCATCTCAGAGTTGGCTGGGCAACCCGTCAGCCGAGGCCAATCAGCTCCGCACCTACACGCTGAACCTCAACGTCAACGGCGGGCTCATGCAGTTCACCAATGGCGAGGCCGTGGAGCGAAACTTCACCGTCGGCTGGAATCGGCTGAACACAGCACAGGTCGGCACGGGCACGAGCACGGTCAATGCCACCATCACGGTGTCGAGCGGCACGCTCGACATGGGCCCGTCGGGCCGGATCATCCTGGGGGACCGTCTGCCCAACTCGGGCACCGCCGCCGGATTCGTCAACAGCCGCCTGAATCTTGACGGCGGCGTGCTCCGCGTCGCCCAGAACATCGCCCGCGGCAACAGCAACACCACCAACGGCGGCATGACGAGCACCTTCGGGTTCAACGGTGGCACCCTCCAGCTCGGCGGTACCCCGGCCCTGCGACTGCTCAACGCAAACGTTGACGCGCTCGTGTCGTCGGGCGGGGCGATCGTCGACACCAACGGGTTTTCGACCAACATCGCTGCGGGACTCGTGGAGAGCTCAGCCAGCCCAGGCGGCGGGCTCACGAAACTCGGCGCCGGCGTGCTGGCGCTCGCGGGCACGAACACCTACACGGGACCGACGACGGTCGCCGGCGGAACGCTGGCCGTGGGCGGGACCAACGCGGTGTCGGGCGGCTTCGGGCTCCTCAACGCCGGAAGTTATGCAGCGCCGATCACCGTCGCCTCAGAGGCGGGGTTCGTCTTCTCCAACTCGAATGCGGCGGCAACGCAGACTCTTTCGGGTGACATCACCGGCGGAGGATCGTTCGCGAAGCTCAACGGGGCGACACTGACCCTCACGGGAACGGGCAGTTCTCTCGGCGGCTCAGTGGCTTTTAACGGCGGCTCGACCACGATCGACCCGGGCCTCGGTGGATCCTTCAATGCGGCAGGCCGTTTCCAGATGGCCGCTCCCGCGCTGGCAACGGCCGCGCTCGGCATCGCCTCAGGCTCCAACTCCTTCTCTTCGGCGGTGGGAATCACCGGCATCGGCGACAACGCAGGCTCGAGCACGCTGACCGTGACGGGTGGCACCACCACGTTCACGATCGACGGCAACAGAATGCTCGTGGGCAACAAGGGCACCGGCAGCATCACCATGGACGGCGGCATGCTCTCGATCACGGGCAGCCAAGCCGTGATCGTCGGGGGGGACGTTCAATTCGCCCTCGACAATGCGACGGGCCTGATCACGGTGAACTCCGGCACCCTCGAGATGCTCGGTCCTGGTGCCCTCCTGCTCGGCGTCAACGCCAGCGGCGAGCAGTATGCCAATACGACCAACGCCAACGGCACGATCACGCTGAACGGGGGCGTGTTCGCGTCCGCCCGCCCGCTCACGGCTTTCAGCGGTACGAACCCGAGCACGGGTATCGTCAACTTCAACGGTGGCACCCTGCGGGCCATGGCATCCAGCACGAGCATGCTCGCGGTGACGAGTGCGAACGTGCAGGACGGCGGCGCCCTGGTTGACACCAACGGCTTCGATATCACGTTCGCGAATCCGCTCGTAGTCGCTGGCATCGGAGGGCTGACGAAGTCGGGCCCAGGCGTGCTCGTGCTCGCGGCCGCCAACACGTTCACTGGCTCCACGTCCGTGCAGGGGGGCATTCTCCAACTGGCCAACGGATCGGCGCTCTCGACGAGCCGGCTCGTCGTCGTGGCCGGCGGGACCGGGCAAGTGGATCCGATCACTCGCACC
>JBPCTA010000028.1:0-7462 GCA_051006595.1 Pirellulales bacterium | reverse complement strand
TGATTCGGATCCGCCACGTGGGCAGGAGGTCCCGAAAGTGCTCGTTGAACATCATCGCCATGCTGAGCGGCTCCTGGCCGGTCGAGCAGGCCGCCGACCAGAGGGTGAGTTGTCGCTCCGCTGCACGCTTCGTGACGAGGTCGGCGATGATGCCCCGCAGGGCCTCGAAGGGGGCCTTGTCGCGGAAGAACGAGGTCTCGTGCGTCATCATCGCGCAGAGCACGTCCTTTTCGAGTGACGGATCGACTCCCTGCCGGACGCGGTCGATGAGCGTCTCGAGGCTCGGGATCTTCCGCTGTTTCACGATCGGCATCAGCCGGGCCACGACGAGATACTGCTTCGATTCGTCGATGCACACGCCCGTCCGCTTTCGCAGCAGGCTGCACAGGTAGTCAAACTGCGGGGGAGCGACCTTCATGGGGCGGAAGTTCGTCGCGGCGTCAGCCACCACGCCTCTTGAGCCGTAGGCCGATCTCGACGCCCACCTGCGAAAGTGGCAGCACGGCGTCGGCGAGGCCGGCCCGCACGACCTCTCCCGGCATCCCCCAGACCACGCTCGAAAACTCGTCCTGGGCGATCACGCCCCCGCCGGCGGCCACGATCGCCCGCGCGCCGGCGAGGCCGTCGCGACCCATGCCCGTGAGCACCACGCCAAGCGTGCCCGCACCCCAGAGTCGCACCGCCGAGCGGAAGAGCACGTCGGCGGAGGGCCGGCAGGAGTTCTCTGGCGGATCATCGGTGAGCCGAACACGAGGCTGGACTCGGTCGCCCACCACCTCGACATGCCGGCCTCCGGGGGCCAGCAGCACCTCGCCGGGCCTCACGCTCTCTCCCTCGACCGCCTCTCGAACAGGGAGCCCACTCACCTTGGCCAGCCGTTCGGCGAGAGCTGCGGTGAAGAAGGCGGGCATGTGCTGGACCACGACGACCGGCACCCGCGCTTCGGGCACGAAGGCCGGCAGCACTTCCGCGAGCGCCGTCGGCCCGCCCGTGGAGACCGCGATCACCACGCCCTCGATCCGAGACGTTCGGGCAGGCCGTACAACCGCCGCACCGCCGCCGGTTTGCCCGGTCGCAGCACTACGGCCCGACATCGATGCCGTTCCACGCTGCACGAGCGACTTGATCCGACCGATGACGTCGGTACGAATCCTCGCAGCCACGTCTTCCGCATTCAGGCCGGCAGGCTTGGCGACATAATCGTTGGCCCCGGCGAGGAGGGCATCGACCGTGGCCTTCGCGCCTCGCTCCGTGAGGCTCGAAAACATGACGACGGGGAGCTTTCCGAATCGCTTGCGGATCTCCCGGAGCGCCGTGAGCCCGTCCATGACCGGCATCTCGACGTCGAGCAGGACGAGATCAGGCCGCGTCGCGGCAATCGTATCGAGACACACGGCCCCATTGATGGCTGTGCCCACGATCTTGAGATCGGGATCCGCGGCGAGCGTGGCCGTGAGGATGCCACGGATCGTCGCCGAGTCGTCGCAGATCAGAACGCCGATGGGGCCGCGGCCACCCACCGTGGCCAGTTCGCGAGCGACAACACCGAGATCGACGAGCTTGCGGGCGAGCGCCGCCGCCGTGAAGGGCTTGGCGAGATACTCGTCGATGCCCGCGGCCCGGGCCAAAGCGATCCGGTCCTGATCGTGCTCTGTCGAGATCATCAGGATCGGCAGACCCCGATAGGCGGGATCGATTCTGAGCCGCCGCACGAGTTCGAGGCCGTCCATCACCGGCATTTGCCAGTTGACGGTCAGCAGATCAGGCCGCCCTCCAGCGGCCAGTGCGGCGAGGGCCTCGACGCCGTTGGCTGCCTCGCTACAGGAGAAGTTCAACTCCTGCAGCGTCCGCGCGACGATGCTCCGACTCGGTTTGGAATCGTCGACGACGAGCGCACGCATCGCTGGGATCCTCCCTGACCCGACCAGCCGACAGGGCAACCGGTCACCATCCAACCGCCGCTCCTGTCACGTGGAGCTACTTTCGCTTGTATTCGTCCACGAGCTGCTGCAGGGCCTGCGCCATGCGGGAGAGTTCCTGCGACGAGACCTGCGTGTTGGAGGCCCCCTCGGCCGTGCTCTGCGCGGCCTGGGCCACCTGCACGATATTCTCCGCGATTTCCGACGAGCCCGTGGTGGCTTCGGCGATGTTCCGGCTGATCTCGCCGGTGGTCACCGACTGCTCCTCGACCGCCGCGGCGATCTTGGTCTGCAGGCTGTCGATCTCCTCGATCACCTTGCCGATCTCCGCGATCTCCTCACCGGCCCGTCGCGTATCGCCCTGCATCGACTCGATGCGTCCGCCGATGTCCTCGGTGGCCTTCGCGGTGTCGCGGGCGAGTTCCTTCACCTCGCTGGCAACGACGGCGAAGCCCTTGCCGGCCTCGCCGGCCCGTGCAGCCTCGATCGTGGCGTTGAGGGCGAGGAGATTCGTCTGCTCCGCAATCGACGTGATCACCTTGATCACTGCACCGATCTCATTGCTCGACCGTCCAAGGGCCGCCATGGTCGAGGAGGTTGCCGAGGCCATCTCCACCGCCCGGCGGGCAGTGGTGGCGGCATCCTGGGCGTTCCTGGCGATCTCGTGGATGCTGGCGACGAGGTTGTCGATCGATCCCGAGACGGTCCGGGCATTGCCGCTCACCTGCTCCGCCGCTGCGGAGACGAGGTTGGCCTGCGCTGTGGTCTGCTCGGCGGCCGCGCTCATCTGCTGGCTGACGCTCGTGAGCTCTTCGGATGAACTGGCCAGGGCGTGCGTGTTATCCACGATACCACCGACCAGCGCCGCCTGCCGCCGCGTCTCGCGGGTCAGCCGGCGGGCAATCAGCGTCGAGACGCCCAGCACGGCGGCGCTCGTCAGACCGAAGACCGTTAGGCCGAGCCGCAGAAGCCGATTGACAGGCTCGAACACCTCCGCCGAATCGACTTCGGAGATGAGCGCCCAGCGGACGTCGCTGCGGCCTCCTGAGGGGTCGCGGTGCACCACGATCGGCCGCCATGACACCAGCGAACGGACGCCCCGATAGTCGGCTGCCTCTGCCGTGCCGGTCTTGCCCTCATCCAGCGCCGCTCGCACCGATGGCGTATCGACCTTGAAATCGGAATTGATGATCGTGGTCTTCGAGCCGAGTTCCTTGGCAAACCGCGAGTTGCTGCGAAACAGCCGGTCGCCGCCCACCGCATAGGTCTCGCCCGTTCGCCCCATGCCGGTCGTCTCACCGATGATCGCATCGGCCTTGTCGATTGGAATCTGGAAGGCGACGACACCCACCACCTGCCGGCCTTCGAGAATCGGCGCGGCGATGAAGCTCGCCGGTTCGTTGCACGACGGCAGATACCTGGCAAACTCGCCAAATGCCACCGCATCCCGGCGGCCACTTGCCGCCGCCTGCTGAAAGGCCACCCCGAGGCTCGTCGCCGCCAGCGGGCCCTCTCGCAAGGAAGCCCCGAGATCGGCCTCCTTGGCCACGGTGTAGACGATCTTGCCGGAGATCGCGTCGATGAGGAACACGTCGGCCACGCCATACTTGTCGCAGAGGCTGCGGAAGAACGGATGGAAGGTGCCGTGGGCTTTCGTGTAGGCCGACGCATCGGCGGCGGCATCGAGCAGGCCCTTGGCACCGATCGCGTTGTCGTTTCGGCGGATGTAGAGGTATTGCAGGTAGGACGAGTCGTCGTCGAGCGACTCGGCGAGTGGCTCGAGATTGACCGCGCCATCAGCCCGGCGGCGATACTCTGCCGCGAACTCGCCCGTGTAAAAGGTCGCCAGCTCCCGACGTGCTGCGGCAAGGGCATTCTCATCCACCTTGTCATCGCTGCGAATGGCTGCCAAGCCATCGCGAAGTTGATCGAGTGATTCCCGCACGACCCGTCCTTCGGCGAGCACGCTGAGTTCCTGTCGCAGCGACTGAAAGTAGCGTTCGACCGACTTGGAGGTGACGGCGTTTACGGTGTCGAGTTGCTTGAATGCCTGTTCGCGGAGAGCGGCCGACGAGCTGCGGTAGCTGGTCAGGCCCATGAAGCCCATCGGGATCAGCGACACGCCGAGCAGGGCGAGCAGGAGTGGATTGGTGAGGAACGAACGCCAGCCGCCCGCATCGGTGCCGGAGGGATCACGGTCTGCCATGGGATGTCGCCTGCCTTTCAAGGGTCTGCGGCCGCTGCCGCACGAATGATTGAATCATGCGCTGGGGATCGAGGAGATGCACGAGCCGATCAGGGGCCGCAAACACGCCCGCCAGGGCCTCGCCCGGCCCCTCGGCCGACGAGGTGGTCGGCTGCTCGATCCGGTCCTGCGGAATCTCCACGACGTCGAGCATCTCGTCGATCACGAGGCCATACCAGTCGTCCTGGAGCGCGATCACCAGATGCGTGGGTTGCTCAGGAGTCTTTCGCGACACCCCGAGATGGGTCGCCGGGTCGATCACAGGCACGATTCGGCCACGGAGGTGGAGCAGGCCGAGGATGCCGTCGGGGGCGAGCGGCACCCGCGTCAGGCGGCCGCCCCGCAGCACCTCGACCACGCCGTCGGCGGGCACCGCGAAGCAGGCGTCGCCGATGCGAAAGGTGCAGCAGCCGTGAACAGGGAGAGCGGTCATTGCACGTCACCCGCCACTGCCTCGAGATCGATGATTTCCGTGGCGATGCCACCGAGCGCGAGGATGCCGGTAACGCCCGGGGCTGACGCCGGCTGCAGTCGCGACTCGGCGGCCAAGACATCGATGATCGAGCCGACAGTCAGGCCGAATCCCCCCGGTGATCGGCCGACGACCACCACGTGGACGGTCGATGGTGCCGCGGCCGACACCGCCCCCAGGAGTTCGTCGGCGTCGTGGAGCGTCGTGAACACCTCGCCGCGGCGGACGACCCGGCGGTGGCCGACCACCTGCACCTCGTCGTGCTGAAACTTCTCGAGCCGCACCACATCGGCGAGCGGCAGGGCCACTCTTCGGCCCCCGAGGGTGCCGCAGACGAGGAATCGGTCGGCGATTTCGACGGCGGGAGCCACGACGACGTCGGGCTCCCGCTCGATCGCCGGTAGCTTCGCGATTCTCAGGAGGCCGCGGAGGTCGAGGATCAGCTCGACGCCGCCGTCACCGAGCACCGTGGCGCCGGTGTAGAGCCCCATGGCGGTCAACAGGCCGCCGATCGGCTTGACCACGATCGTGGAGAGGCTCGCGGCGTCGAGGAGTTGGCGGCACCGCAGATGACTCTCGCCAGACTGCATCCCGTCGACCACCAGGCCGACCTCACGGTCGTCAACCCGCGCGAGCACGACCGTCCCGTCCTCACGGCAGGCCGTTGTCTCCCGGATGCCGAGAAACTGATCGAGGAACACGATCGGCACGAGCCGGCCCCGAACCCGCATGACGGGCGCCTCGGCGAGGCCTTCGATCCGTGGCCCGGAGCGATCTCGCTTGAGCGGCACCAGTTCACCCACGGCCGACTGCGGGATGGCAAACCGCTCGCTGCCGCAGCGGACGACGAGCGCCGGCATGATCGCGAGCGTCAAGGGCACATGCACCCGCACGACGGTGCCGGTGCCCACGCCGCTCTGGATATCGACCGTGCCGCCAATCGACTCGATGTTGGTCCGCACCACATCCATGCCCACGCCGCGGCCCGACACGCTGGTGACGGTGGCCGCCGTCGAGAAGCCGGGCTCGAAGATGAACTGCAGCACCCGATCGGCGGGCATCGTCGCCGCCTCGGCGGCCGAGACGAGCCCCCGTGCCACCGCCTTCTCCCGCACCTTCTCGAAGGCGATGCCGCCGCCGTCATCGGCCACCTCGATCGTCACCCGACCGCTCTCGTTGAAGGCCCTGAGTGAAAGCCGGCCCACCCGGGGCTTGCCCCTGGCGATGCGGACGTCAGGGGGCTCGATGCCGTGGTCGACGGAGTTGCGGATCAGGTGCGTGAGCGGGTCGCGGATGCTCTCGATGAGCGTTCGGTCGAGTTCGGTATCGGCGCCGTCGATCACCAGCTCCACTTCCTTGCCACAGGAAACGGCGACGTCGCGGACGGTTCTCGGGAAGCGGTTGAAGACGTGCTCGACCGGCTGCATGCGCGTCTTGACTGCGGTTTCCTGGAGCGCGTTGGTCACGGTGTTGATCCGCTGCGCTACGGCCTGCACGGCAGGGTCGTCGCTGTCGAGGCTCCGCAACTGATTGCGGGCCAGCACGAGTTCACCGACGAGATCGAGGATCGACGCAAGAAGATCGACGTCCACACGCACCGTGGTGTCCGCTGCCGCTACGGTGGCGGCCGCAGCCGGCTGAGCGGGTGGGCTTGGCGGCGGAGGCGGCGGCGTAGCCGTTGGTGCCTCGGGAACGGCCGGGAGCTCCTGCGTCACCGGTGGCGGCGACGTGGACATCGCGGTCTGGTCGGCCGCGGCGGCGAGTGCCCGAGACAAGTCGCGATAATCCTGATCGCCCTCGTTGCCCGTGGTCTCGATCGACTGGAGGATCGACCGCACCGCATCGACCATGGAATAGAGCGAGCCCGTGACGCGATCATCGAGCGTCAGCTTGCCGTCCCGCAGGCGGCCGAGAAGATGCTCGCCGCTATGGGCCAGGGCGCCGAGCTTCGAAAACCCGAAGAAGCCGCTGTTCCCCTTGATCGTATGGACCGTCCGAAAAATGCTGGCCACCCGCTGGGCATCGCCAGGCTGTTTTTCCAGCGCAAGCAGATCCTGGTCGAGCTGGTCGAGGTTTTCACCTGACTCGACGAGAAACTCCTCGATGAACTCGCGGTTGTCAGTCATCCGTGTCAGACAGGGAGCCGGCGGCAGGGAAGCAGGTCGAAACCGGGGCGTGGCGACGGGGCAGTCTGCGGCGACTTTGCCGGCGCAGCCCCCGACTCCCAAGCATACACCTCAAACCGACCCCGGTCGGGGGTGCCGACGCAGCACCTCAGGCGGTTTTTTCGGCACAGGCCGCACCGCCGGCCTTCTCCAGGCACGTGTCCTTCGACACATCCAGGGACTGATCCATCAACGGCCACAGGGCGTCGATGCCGTCCTTGAAAAGGTCGCCGATCAGGATGTCGGTGATGAGCGGCTTCGACTCGCCATGCTGTTTCACGAGCTGGCCAAAGTTGAGGCCGTCGTAGAAGCCGCACACGAGCTTCCGCATCCGATCCATCCCGGCGACATAGTTGGGCCCCCACGCGCCCAGTCGATCGGCCGACGTGTCGCCCTGGTCGAGGCCGGCGGCGATCGCGTCGGCCGCGAGCGCGCCGCTCTTGAGCGCTAGCAGAATCCCCGATGAGTAGAGGGGATCGAGAAACCCGAAGGCATCGCCCACGAGCACCCAGCCGTCACCGGCCACCTTCGTCGCACGGTACGAATACTCCTTGGCCGCCCGGTAGGGTGCGACCCGCTCCGCCCCCGCGATCCTGGGCTGGAGGCCCGGGCAGCGTGCCACCTCCTGCTCGAAGATCGCCGCGAGTTCCTTGCTGTCGCG